>NZ_JBFRVM010000054.1:0-72621 GCF_041475145.1 Vibrio sp. 10N.222.49.A3 | reverse complement strand
CTCCCTCGGTAATCACAGATCCTAGTGACATACAAACCTCGAAAACAAGTTGATGACCACCACACCAAATCACATAGACTATTAACTCACGCCCCATTTGTTTCCTATTAGTGTCTTTCATAGAAAGCTACTCAGAATGTTCTTACATTTTCTGAGTAACTACCCCTCTCCGAATCCTTCTGAATATACCCATTATTACAAATACGTAATAATAATTTTCTATTTAAGGGGATTATCAAAACATGCACTCGCACCTATACTGGCTCCAACAAAACGAGAGAGCGGAAACAATTAAGCTCAACTACGCTTAACGGGTTGAATTTAATTGCACGGTTATCCGCTGTATTGACATATATAGGAAACATCCAATGACAATCGAAATTAAACCTGGTCAAACTCATATCAAATCAAAAGCAATGGTTGCATGGGCAGCTGGCGAGCCACTAAAAATGGAAGAAGTTGATGTACAACTTCCTAAAGCTGGTGAGGTTCTAGTTCGCATCGTTGCTACTGGTGTTTGTCACACTGACGCATTCACATTATCAGGTGACGATCCAGAAGGTATCTTCCCTTCTATTCTTGGTCACGAAGGTGGCGGTATCGTTGAGATGATCGGCGAAGGCGTTACAAGTGTTGAGATTGGCGACCACGTTATCCCACTTTACACAGCTGAATGTGGCGAATGTAAATTCTGTAAATCTGGTAAAACTAACCTATGCCAAGCCGTTCGTGAAACGCAAGGTAAAGGCCTGATGCCAGACGGTACAAGCCGCTTCTCTATCAATGGCGAAACAATTTTCCATTACATGGGTTGCTCTACTTTCTCTGAGTACACAGTACTTCCAGAAATCTCTCTAGCGAAAGTAAGCAAAGAAGCACCGCTTGAAGAAGTTTGTCTTCTAGGTTGTGGTGTAACAACGGGTATGGGCGCGGTACTGAACACAGCTAAAGTTGAAAAAGGCGACAACGTTGCTGTATTCGGCCTAGGTGGTATCGGTCTATCTGCAATCATTGGTGCTCGCATGGCTGGTGCTGACCGCATCATCGGTGTTGATATCAACGAGAGCAAATTCGAGCTAGCAAAACAGCTTGGCGCGACTGACTGCATCAACCCAACTAAATTCGACAAGCCAATCCAAGACGTTATCGTTGAGATGACAGACGGCGGTGTTGAGTACTCGTTCGAGTGTATCGGTAACGTAAACGTGATGCGTCAAGCACTTGAGTGCTGCCACAAAGGTTGGGGCGAATCAGTCATCATTGGTGTTGCGGGTGCAGGTCAAGAGATCGCAACTCGTCCATTCCAACTAGTGACTGGTCGTGTATGGCGTGGTTCTGCTTTCGGTGGTGTTAAAGGCCGCTCTGAGCTTCCAGAAATCGTTAACCGTTACATGGCGGGTGAGTTTGGTCTTCAAGAGTTCATCACTCACACAATGGGTCTGCAAGACGTAAACGAAGCATTCGACCTAATGCACAAAGGTGAATCTATCCGTACTGTTCTACACATGGATAAGTAATTCTCCTTGGTCTCGATACTTAGGTGTCGAGGCCAAAGCTATAAATGAAAAGCAACAAACTGTCTTCACCACCTCCTGCCCGGTGGGTGGTGAAACTTTAGATGATATAGACACGTTATTCCCCAAAACCATCAACCTAACGGAGCACAATAGATGACAATCGAAAACATTAGCCAAGCAAAGGTTGCTGGTGGTTGGCACAAACAATACACCCACTTTTCTGCAACGCTTGACTGCAACATGCGTTTTGCGATTTTCTTGCCGCCTAACGCAAGCAAAGAAAACCCAGTTCCTGTTTTGTATTGGTTATCAGGCTTAACCTGTACCGATGAAAACTTCATGCAAAAAGCCGGCGCGTTCAAAGCTGCGGCTGAGCAAGGCATCGCTATTGTTGCACCAGATACAAGCCCGCGCGGCGAAGGCGTTGCCGACAATGAAAGCTACGATCTCGGCCAAGGTGCAGGCTTCTATGTGAATGCCACTCAAGCACCATGGGACAGCCATTACCACATGTACGATTACGTGGTAACAGAGCTCCCAGCTTTGATTGAATCTTTCTTCCCAGTAACGTCTGTGAAATCTATTTCAGGTCACAGCATGGGCGGACACGGTGCCCTAACGATTGGTATCAAAAACGAAGATAGCTACCGTTCTATCTCGGCATTCAGCCCAATCACCAACCCAATGCAATGCCCTTGGGGACAAAAAGCATTCAACCAATATCTCGGCTTAGATATTGAAGAGTGGAAACACTACGATGCCTCTGAGCTTCTAAAAACCAAAGGCACTAAGCTGCCAATGTTGGTTGACCAAGGTGAAGCCGATAACTTCCTGATTGAGCAGCTAAAGCCTGAGCAATTAGTCGAAGCGGCTAAGGTAACCAATGCCGATTTGGAGCTACGTATGCAGCCAGGTTACGACCACAGCTACTACTTCATCTCTAGCTTTATTGATGAGCATATTGAGTTCCACGTTGCTTACCTAAACAAGTAGTCGCACCGATTTAGCCCACACCTTGCAAAAGCGTGAGGTGTGGGCTTTTTTGTGCCTACTATTTGGGCTAGACCGCTGTTACGTAATAGCAACAACAACGATTAACACTTTCAAATACCCCGCTATACCAACAAAAAACAATACAACGAAAAGGTACGACTATGAGCTGGTTTTTCTTAATGATGGGCGTGATGGCGGAAGCACTTTCTCACGTAGCACTTAAAGCAACCGACGGTTTCAGTTTGTCTAAACCCATCCCTGCTCTATTAGTGATCTCAGGACACTTGGCGGCATTTCTATTTTTGAGCCAAGCCATGAAAGGGATGCCTGTAGGTGTGGTTCACTCTTTATGGGCGGGCTTGGCTATCGTAACCGTGAGCTTGATTTCTACATTTGTTTACCGCCAGCACCTCGATACTATGGTGTGGGTTGGTATGTTATTTGTGGCGGCAGGTGTTGTGATGATCAACCTATCTCAAGGTCACTCGCACTAGTGTAGATAGTGACTTATGAACAGTGTGTCAATTCGTTCAAGTTTCCTAACAGACAGTGTCGCCTTCACTTATTCATACTCTTACAATCGGCAAATCAAACCTGTTACCATAGCGTCTTCTACATCACCTATTTTGAAGGTTGCTATGAAAGCAATTAAGACTCTTTTCTTCCTGATGGTTTTATTAAGCGGTCTGTTTACCGCTTGGCTGTTTATCCCGATTCCAGCGACCATGGACAAGCAAACGCTCGACGTTCCATTAACGGAACCATTCAAGCTTGTGGCGTATCGCAGCAACCCGAATGATGCGAGCAAGCCGCTGACTTACCACTACTATGTGATTTCAGATGTAGTTGGTGTAGACGACATGGACCCGTTCCTGATTACCACGGACCAGTTCGTGAAGCTTGGCGAATTCGACGAGAACACACTCAACCTTACGGTTAACGGCAAGATTGATAGCTACACCAACGATTTGTGGATCAAGAAATCTGATGGCAAGCTTCAACACTGGTACGTGAGTATTAACGCGAACTATATTCGTTAGAGTCGAACCCTAATAGACCTCATTTCAAAACTGCGCTTTTGCTTCCAAGCGCAGTTTTTATTTCTAACCTCCCGCTTTACAAGCAAAGAAGATCCCACAAGCCATGCAGGTGTTATAAGCCCTTAAGATGTTATAAGCTCAAACTATGCTCGACGCCCAATCAATCAAAAACAACAAAGGATCACCCGTGGAATTTACGCTCGACAAATTTAACGGCATCATCATCGACCCGCTGACTGCACCCAACGATGCTGACTCATTCCACGCTGAGCTCAGCGAAATCACCGAGTTTTCAAAGCAAAACAACAAAGGCATTATCTGGATCAGTTTACCTATTTCACTGTCGTATCTTATCCCAGTAGCGACTGAACTCGGCTTTGTGTTCCACAACTGTTTAGAAGACGAGATAACGCTGATCCACAAATCCGAAATCGTCGAATTTGTGCCTTTCATCCCTACCCACACTTTGGGTGCTGGTGCGTTGATCACCAATGAACATAACCAAGTGCTGATGATAAAAGAGCACGGTATGACTGGCTACAAGTTACCGGGCGGCCATATTGAGTTGGGTGAAGGTATTGAGGAATCGGTTGTTCGAGAAACCTTGGAAGAAACCGGTATCGAGGCAACGTTCATTTCTGTGGTTGGCATGGCGACCAGACACCCGTATCAATTCGGTAAATCAAATCTCTACTTTATTTGTCACCTTATCGCTCAAACTCAAGATATCGCGATTCAAGACACCGATGAAATTGCAGAAGCTAAATGGATAGATGTTGAAGAGTATATTAACAACCCCGACAGCTACCCGTTTAACCGCCAATTGGTCGGCTCTCTGATAGGAAAGCAAGGTTTGGAACTCACTCAGCTAGAGGGCAACTATGGCCCGGTCCACAAGCCCGAGATCTTCTTTTCGAAAAGCTAGACCAATTCAAACATAAAAACGCCCAACTCAATTGAATTGGGCGTTTTGGTTTCTAGCTTTTGTTCTTAATTAAGCCGACTGCGTTGTTAGTTATTCTTTGTACCTATGATTCATTCTCATACTTTTAAAACGAATCTGTATTAAAAGAAGCCCAACGGATTAGTATCGTAGCTGATCAACAGGTTCTTGGTGTTTTGGTAGTGATCGAGCATCATCTTGTGTGTCTCACGGCCAATGCCCGATTTCTTGTAACCACCAAACGCGGCATGTGCTGGATAAGCATGGTAACAGTTCACCCAAATACGCCCCGCTTCAATGTTACGACCCATGCGATACGCTAGGTTTGCATCACGTGTCCACACGCCTGCACCCAAGCCATAATCGGTGTCATTGGCGATCTCTAGCGCTTCTGCTTCATCTTTAAACGTCGTTACCGCGATAACAGGGCCGAAGATCTCTTCTTGGAATACACGCATCTTGTTGTGCCCTTCCAGCATGGTTGGCTGAATGTAGTAACCGTTGCCGAGATCATCTGGTTGCTGCGCGATTTCACCACCGGTTAGCACTTTCGCACCTTCTTGACGACCGATTTCTAGGTAACTCAGAATCTTATCGAACTGCTCTTTAGAAGCTTGTGCACCCACCTGAGTATCGGTATCTAACGGGTTACCTTGTTTAATAGTTTGAGCACGCTCGACCACCTTGGCGATGAACTTGTCGTATACCGATTCGTGGATCAACACACGTGATGGACAAGTACACACTTCACCTTGGTTAAAGAACGCAAGCAACATACCTTCGACACACTTATCGAGGTAATCATCTTCATGGTTAAAGATGTCTGGGAAGTAGATGTTTGGAGACTTACCGCCAAGCTCAACCGTTGATGGAATCAAGCTTTCTGCGGCACATTTCAAGATGTGGTGGCCGACCTCTGTTGAACCAGTAAACGCCAACTTCGCTAAGCGATCGCTGGTTGCTAACGCTTGACCCGCTTCGCTACCAAAACCATTCACGATGTTGACCACGCCTGCAGGCAGAAGATCGGCGATCTTCTCCATCATCACCAAAATCGATGTCGGTGTTTGCTCCGCGGGCTTCATCACCACACAACAGCCCGCAGCCAGTGCAGGTGCCAATTTCCAAGCCGCCATTAAAATCGGGAAGTTCCAAGGAATGATCTGGCCGACTACACCAATTGGTTCTGGGAAGTGGTAACTTGCGGTGTTTGAATCGAGTTCAGCTGCGCTGCCTTCTTGCGCACGAATACAACCCGCGAAATAACGGAAGTGATCGACAACCAACGGAATGTCCGCCGCTAACGTTTCACGCACAGGCTTGCCGTTTTCCCACGTTTCAGCGACCGCGATTTCTTCTAGGTTCGCTTCAATACGGTCAGCAATTTTAAGTAGGATGTTAGAACGCTCTGTCACACTGGTTGCCGCCCAACTTGCGCGAGCTGCATGCGCCGCATCGAGCGCTAAGCTAATGTCTGCCTCGGTTGAGCGCGCGACTTGGCAATACACCTGACCATTCACTGGGGACGTGTTATCAAAATACTCGCCACTGACAGGCTTCACCCATTCGCCACCGATAAAGTTATCGTATTGCGCTTTAAAGTTCACCACTGCGTTATCACTACCCGGCTGTGCGTAAATCATAGTTAGATCCTTCTTAGATTTTTAGTCGTTGTTCATTCGTTATTGAGCTTATGTTGTCGAGCTAGCATGGCGGCTTCCCTTGAGAACAGATCTCATGAAAAGAGCTCTTAAAAAGAGTGCCACCATGTTTATGCTTTCTGTTTAAAACACTGATACTTCGTGTTTTCTTCACAACAGTAACAACGCAAATCACACGCCAGAACTTCAAAACTTGTTGTTAATAAATTGTAAAACTATGATTACCAAACGTTTACAACCCAAAGTGAGTTGGCATTGAACGGACGTCTGGAAAGCACTCCAGTGTTCAACTGTTCCAAATTGGTACACCCTCACTGTTACGACATGGAACAGTCATGCACCTTCAACAAGCAAACACCTCAGATTGGCTTTCGTCTTCTTGGCACCGCAGCACAGAAGCGGGTCTAAAACAGAGACGACTTCCCGAAGACATTCGCCTGCCACAATCGATTCTTAAACAGCGACGTCATCAATCATCTGACTTGATTCACATCGTCGAACGTAATGCTCTACCTCTGTTTAATCAGATGTTTGCACGCACCGACAGTCGTTTGATTCTGACCGACATTGAAGGGGTGATTCTGGCGAGTTGGGGACAGGAGCGGTTTAAGGAGAAGCTGACATCAATTGCACTCAGCTCGGGAGCGTGTTGGCAGGAACAACTTAAGGGCACCAACGCGATTGGCACCGCGATTGTTGAAGCGAAACCCGTATCCATCATTGGCGAGCAACACTTCATCCACCAGCATCGATTTATCAGCTGTTCAGCAAGCCCGGTGTTTGATCATCAAGGGCAGATGGTTGGCGTATTGGACATCACCAGTGAACAACAGCAACACGACAGTTCCGTGCAATTACTGGTTCAAAATATGGTTCAGCTTGTTGAAAATCAGCTATTAAGTCACATCCCACAAGGCACCACTCGTATTGACCTCGCGTGCGAGAAATCGTTGCTGCACAGTGGTTGGCAAGGGATAGTGATAGCCAATGAGGCGGGCGAGGTAGTCGCGCACAATCAGGTTGCCTCTCAACTACTGGATCAAACCTCGATCGTCGGCGAATGCATAGATACCCTGTTCAACCGAACCTCGTTAGACTCACCCTTTGTATTTGAGAAACAGCATCTCAAACAACCAACCACCAAGCGCACTCGCTCTATTTCAGCATCGTGCGACCTGCACCATGGCGAACAACAAATTGAACATGCTTGGCAGCAAGCCAACAAGGTAATCGACAAAGGGATCAGCCTGTTAATCTTAGGAGAAACGGGCGTTGGTAAGGGCGAATTTGTTAAAGCGTTACACAAGCAAAGCCAACGCAAATCGTCGCCCTTAGTGGCGGTAAATTGCGGTGCACTACCGAAAGATCTTATCGAATCTGAACTTTTTGGTTACGCGCCGGGCGCTTTTACTGGCGCAAGCCACAAAGGATTCCAAGGCAAGATCCGCCAAGCAGACAAGGGAATTCTGTTTCTCGATGAGATTGCCGACATGCCTTTAGAGGCTCAGTGTCGATTGCTGCATGTTCTACAAGACAAGTCCGTGGTGCCTGTTGGCTCAAATCAGAGCTACTACGTCGATTGTCAGATCATCGCCGCGACGCATAAAAACTTAGAACAGTTGGTCGCTACGGGGGAATTTCGACAAGATCTCTTTTACCGCCTGAATGGCTTGGCCTTTACTCTGCCGAGCTTGCAACACCGACAAGACAAGCACGCCTTAATCGAGCACATTCACCGTAAATACGCAGAAGACGAACAGACAATCTGCCCGCACTTAATGAGCTTACTGTGCGCCTATTCTTGGCCCGGTAATATCCGCGAATTAGATAACTTACTTAAGGTTGCTGCTCTATTGGCAAGTGATGAACCACAACTCACGCTAGAACATGTACCTAGCCATCTTGCTCAACATCTCACGTTATTAGCGCAAGATAATCAGCATCAACTGACGACTCAAAATACCACCAAAGGCACAACGAATAACGATTTAAGAAGTACCGTTGAGGAAACTTTGCTACAAACCTATCAAGCGAACCAAGGCAACATCAGCAAGACTTCGAGAATACTGGGGATCAGCCGCAATACCATTTATCGAAAGCTAAAGAGCTTGGGGATTCTTTAATAGTGAAGATGATCAATGGCCCAGTTACTTGAATTTAGTCTGCAAAGTATAAATACATACTTTTTAAGTGGGTATTCAATACTTCGGATGAAATTAAAATGTGACTGATGTCATATAATGAGCAATATATATCCACAACACCCTCAAACTACAACCTCCTGATTTACCAGGAAATTAAAAACGGCATCAAGTATAAAACATCAACAAATACAATTAGATAATAGAATAAAAACAGCCATACACCTATCTTATTGTTCCTCTCTAAAAGACATAATCCGGAGCGTTATACCATCCTATTTATATTTTTAATCACCCTATTCTTATTGTGTTCATTATTTAGAATTTTCCATTCACGTATCTTGTTTAAAATCTCTGAAAAACTACCACTATTTGGTTAGAGAGATAATATGTTTAACAGTATACGAACGCGAATTGCGGTGAGTGCGGGCGGAGCGATGGCTTTCACTCTGTTAATCGCCATGGGAATGACGACCAACGCATTTACCGATGTGAATAAACAAGTCACTGAAAAAGTAAAAACGCAGCTCACAGAGGCCACTGCTACGGATTTACAAAACACGGCACTTCAACAAGGTTTGAACATCGCTAACCAGCTTAACCCTGTATTAGCGAACCTTAAGCAAGTGCGCTCAATCATCGAATTAAGTTCAGAAACCGACGCAAGTGCAGAGCTTATCGTGAAACAGTTTACTGCGGCACTGGAAGCACAAAACAAAGCTGTATTTGCGGGTTACATGGTTTGGGAAGATAAGACATGGTCACAACAGTCTGTCTTGAATAACGAGCTCAACGTGAACAGCGAAAATGGCTCAGAGACGTCGCTGATTTCAGATAACCAACAAGACTCGAACACGGAACTGAGCATTAACACAGAATCAGACTCGAATATCGAATCTGGCTCAAACATCGAGTTAAGCTCAAACACTGAGTTAGGTTTTAACAGTCAGGGCTACCTTGCGCCTTTCTTCTCTCCCAATGACCAGAACAGCTTTGATGCTGTCGCAATGGAAAGCTTTAGCAATACCGAGCTCAACAGCAACGGTGAGCGCAAAGATGACTGGCACTTAATGCCATATCAAACAGGTAAAACGTTTGTGATGGAACCGTATTTTTATTCAGTGCGCGGCAAACAAGAGCTCATTACCACCATCAGCCAACCAATCAAACATGACGGAAAAATCATCGGCTCGCTAGGCTTTGATTTATCCCTACATGAACTCCAAAGCCAAAGTGAGTTACTTGCGCGTAACCTGTTTGATGGTCAAGGAAAAATCCTAATCACTTCATGGAAAGGTATTACACTGGCCAACAGCCGAGCTGGAAATATGGTGGGTAAAAAAGTCTCTTCTGAATTGGAATCTGAATGGTCAAAGATTCAGTCTATCGCTAACAGAGAAGGCGCCGGTCTTGTGACTTTCGGCGGCGATGAGTACGCGATTACTGCAATCGATACCAGTGATGCGCCATGGGTAGTCATGGTGTCTGTTCCTAGTAGTCACCTAGCCAAAAGCGTCAATGACTACACCGAGTGGAGTGATGCTCAGAATTCAAAAGCACTTGAAAAAGGTGTGTGGGCGGGAATCATCGCCGCTCTTCTAGGCATTGCCTCAATGGCATTCATTGCTAACTCTTTGGGCAAGGTTTTGAACAACTTAGTGGAACGCTTTAAAGATGCAGCACAGGGTGAAGGTGACTTAACTTATCGCATTGAAGTGAAAGGTAAGGATGAAACCGCTCAGCTTGCACACTGGTTCAATACCTTCCTATCTCGCATACAAGAGATGCTACTTACCGTGATGGTAACAGCTGACCAAGTGGATAAAAACGCGACAGAAGGCCAAGCTCGTGCTGAAGTTTCACGTGACCAGCTGAATTCTCAAGTTAACGAAGTGAACTCACTTGCCACCGCTATCAATGAAATGAGTGCAACAGCGCAAGAAGTGGCGAACTCAGCGGTTCAAGCAGCGGCAGCTGCAAGCCAAGTGCAAAGCAACAGTCTCAATGGTATGACGCGCATGGACGATGCCGCCAGTGCTGTAGACAGCTTGGCTGTGCAGGTTAACGATGCGCAGCAACAAACACAGAACTTAGTCGATTCGAGCACCGCTATTCAGGGTATCTTGAGCGAGATTGGTGGCATTGCAGAGCAAACTAACTTACTTGCACTGAATGCCGCGATTGAGGCAGCTCGTGCAGGTGAGGCTGGTCGAGGCTGGTCGAGGCTTTGCAGTGGTTGCTGATGAGGTTCGTAACCTAGCGAATCGAACTCAAGGTTCAACAGAAGAGATTCGCTCTATGTTGGCTCGCTTAGAACAAGAGACTCAATCTATTGTGTTACTGATGGAGCAAAGCCAGAATCAAGCGAACAACACAAAAAGTGAAACCGAAGCTGCACATCAAGCCTTGTCTGAAATCAACCAAGCGATTGAAGTGATTAATGACATGAACAATCAGATCGCTTCCGCGGCTGAAGAGCAAAGCTCTGTGTCAGAAGAGATTAACCGCAATGTAGTGATCATCAATGACACAGCAGTGGAAGTGATGGACACCATGACATCATCAGTAGCAATCAGTAATGAGCTGACAGTGAAAGCCGGAGATTTACACGGTGAACTGAGTAAGTTCAAGCTTTCTTAATTACCAACAACGTCTAACAATAACTAGGCCGAGAAACACTATGTTTTCGGAGAAACGCAACGTTCTTCGTGAAACACCATGTTCTCGGCCTATCTATTTTAGCTCCGCACTCAACATTACCCTCACCGAGCAAAAATCTAATTGGAGTCCAACTCCACAAGTTGGTTAAGCACTTCTTTGTCTAACACTGGGTGATGTTTGCTCGCTAAAATCAGCACAATATCCACCGAAGGCAGTGGTGGCATATCTTCCAGAATGTTCAAATCAGAAGTCACACTCAGCTTACCCATCGCGCCAATCGCTAAACCTGCCTTAACAATGGCACGTTGCGCCGAAGCGGTATTACTGCACGCCAACAACTGATAAGGCGTACCCTGTTTAGTTAGGCCATTCACTGCCGCTGCGTGATACTTACAATCGGTCTGAAACAAGGCTAATGGGACGGGTTTAGAATCATCGAACACATAGTCTGGGCTGCTTATCCATACACCCACATCACTGGTAAGCCAATAGCCCTCTTCACTGTCAGGCGCTCGGGTGACAATTGCAGCGTCAAGCCTGCCATCATCCAACCACTCTCTGAGTGTAATGCTTGGCAGGCTGAATACTTGAATAGAACAGGTGGGTTCTGCTTTCTGCAACAGGCGAATCACTTTTGGCAGAATAGTGTCATTGTAGTCTTCAGGGCAACCGAGTCTTAAAGGTTGTTTGTCTTCGTAACGCTTTACTTGCTTGAGGGCGGCATTGTGGAGGGCGACCAACTGCTCCGCATGAGAACGCAGCGCTAAGCCAGCCTCTGTCAGCACGAGATTACGGCCTTCTTTCTGGAAAAGAGTCACGTTGAGTTCTTCTTCCAGTTTGCGCATCTGCGTACTGAATGCCGATTGGGTGCGATTGATCTGTTTCGCAGCACGAGTAAAGCTACTAGTTTCTACAAACGCGAGAAAGCCTCGCAAAGCATCAATATCCATATTGAAATTACCACCCATCGTTTTTATTAATGTATTGCATCAAAATTATCCGTTAGTGCGCCGCAATACAATCCCCTAAGCTCAAATGCATACCCCTAAGGCTTATACCTTACCCTAAGTCTCAAAGCATACCCACTAAACGCAAGGAAGCAACTATGCAGCTTTATATTGGAAACCAGAACTACTCAACTTGGTCACTGCGCGCATGGCTAATATTCGACAACTACAACCTGAATCCGGAAGTCATCAAGCTCAAGCTATTCACGTCTGACTTTTACGACACACTAGCTTCAGTGACACCAACAGCCAAAGTTCCAACCCTAGTTGATGGTGACGTTGCTGTGTGGGATTCACTGGCGATTCTCGAATACGTTAACGAATCTTACTTGGACGGCGCAGCATGGCCTAAATCCGTGAAAGAACGCGCCCATGCCCGAGCGATTTCGGCAGAGATGCACTCTGGTTTTTTTGCCGTCAGAAATGAAATGCCGATGAACTGCCGCGCTCAACGAAAGCTTGCTTTGAGTGAAGAAGCATTGAAAGAAATCGCTCGTATTGATGACATATGGTCGACGCAAATGGAACAATATCCAGAAGGTTGGTTATTTGGTGAATGGTCGATTGCCGATGCGATGTTTGCACCCCTTGCATTGCGCGTAGAAACCTATGGTATCAAACTTTCAGAGAAGGCATCACAGTATCAGCAACGTGTGCTCAACAGCCCATCAGTACAAAAATGGTTGGCAGAAGCGAGCTTAGAAACCGATGTGGTTGAAGAGGACGAGGCGGGAGAGCCGGTATAAATAGATTAAAAAGAGTCTCGATGCGATATCGAGACTCGTTCATTATTAGATGATTTGAAAGCGATTTCCTTACTGGCTACTCTGCCGCAACGCCGTCTTTGTGATCATTCGGTTCAAATTCTAAAATATCACCAGGTTGGCACTCTAAAACTTCACACAGCTTGTCGAGCGTCGATAGCCTTACGGCTTTGGCTTTATCATTTTTTAATACGGACAAGTTGGCTTCTGTTATCCCAACTTCTTTTGCCAATGTCTTTAATCGCATTTTCCGTTTGGCCATCATAATGTCTAAATTAATGCGGATAGTCATGACAAGTCCTTTAAATCGTTTGGCTATGTTCGTCAGCCAGAATATAACCTTCTTTCATCACCCATGAGATGATCAAAATAATTATACCCAATATCAGTGTTAAAAAGTCCATACCAACGAAACTAATCTCAAAGATACGGTCACCTGGTGGATTATTGAACGACAGAATCACTGACATCAATGAACCATAGATAACTGAACCTAATACCCAATAGAACAAGCTATATCCGAGTTTCTGATAGGACATTGCGTTTTCTAAAGAGAAGATTTCACCTCGCTCATAGTTACGGAATAGGCGTATCAGAACCGTTAATGCATACATAAGAATGCTCGACATCGCCAAACTGGTGAACATTGCGATGATTCTTGTTGTCATAGTAAGTGGAGAGACTGTGAGTGGAGAGGTTATAAAGTAATCCATCTCGATGGAAAACTGAATAATGCCCATCTCACTAAGAAAGTCATAGGGTGTTTGAACAGTTAGCCAGAAGTAACACACCATGATCGGAGTGAGTGCAAGAAAGGACTGCAGTAGCATTCGCACACGGCGACTTTGTTTTTGAATCTTAGACATACTTATATTCCTGTTGAGTTGATGGAAGAATATTAAGATCAAAACAAATGATGATCAACAATAATTTATCGATAAACGATAATTTATTGTTTATTTGCAATATTAAAATGAGTAAGACCCAAATAGTCCTACATCTACACCACAAATAATTTGGTCGATTGTGATCGCCTAATCACAATGTGCAGATGTGATTGTTTATATTCAACTAAATTCAAATAGTTAAGATAAACGTTATGTTACGAGCAACCATCGCATTACTCAGTGTCACTAGCTTGGCCGTATCTGCCAATGTCACCCTTCCCTCTGGAGAAGACTGGATCAATCATGCTTCTGAAGGGCTCGCACCTTACTGGCTTATGCCGAGCGCACAGGGAGAACCGATAGGCAACTTCCCGACATTTCGTTGTGATGATGGCACCTTGCTCGATGTATCTGATGTGTGTCCTGAATTGAACAGAGGCTGGATCACTCCCCACTTTGGCAAGGAGTTTACGCGTATGAAATCACGCCAAACCTATGCCTATGGCGTGCTCTATCACCTTACTGGAGACAAACAAGCTTTAGCGCTTGCCAAGCAAGGTGCCTACTACCTCATTGATCAACTAGAAGATAAGAAAAATGGTGGCTTTATTGGCTACACAAAAGAGGGAAAAGCGGGTCAAGATTGGCAGCAACGTACCTCTCAAGATCAAGCGTATGCGCTGGTTGGACTCGCGATGTACTACTACCTGACCCAAGACAAAAAGGTAGAAGAAGCACTCATCGCCCAACAAGCTTTTATCTTTGATAAATATAGACTTAGCGACAACAGCGGTCTTGCTTGGGTACTCGCCGACGGTGAAGATGGCAGTGAAAAACGACGTGAACTGGTCGCGCAACTTGATCAAATAAACGGCTACCTGTTGTTAGTCGCTCCTCTGCTCAAAGAGCCCGTCAAAGCCAAATGGCTTGATGACTTAAACTGGCTCACGCAAGCCATGATTGATCACTACCACTCTGAAGATGAACAACGCTTCTACGGCGCAATTCACGACAAAGCAGCAATGATGCCGAATGCCAATCATAATGATTTTGGGCACACCATTAAAGCGTATTGGATGACCTATCTAACTGGTCATGCATTAAAAAATTCCGATTGGTCTGAGTTTGGTTTAGACGGTATGAAACACACTTTGGCTCAGGCGCAATATCAAAAAGATTTTGCCAATGTATCTAACTACTTTGGCGAGCGACTTCAGAAGATGTGGCAAGGGCAAGATATCACGGGCTGGCAAAGCAGACCTCACAGCCAATGGGCGTCATCATGGGAATGGGCTGAGCTTGATCAAGCTGCGATGACGGTATCGCTTATCGATGGTTCAATGAAAGACGTACTGCAATACACCCTGCCCACCTTTCATGATGTATGGGTAGATCATAAGTACGGTGGCGTTGGGCTTGAGCCTAAGCGTACTAAAGCTTTCCATTGGGGCAATGGCTACCACCAATTTGAACATGCGCTGATTGGCTATTTATATGCTCGACAAGAGGAAGGTAAATCCGCTGTACTTCACTACGCAAGGCCAACCAACAGCAAGATGCCAATGGAACCTTATTACTATCAAGGAGATGTAATTAAATTAGAGAATCAGAGTGATGGAACGCAAAAGGTCAGTTTCAACAACATTCGACCTTGATACCTGATATTCACTCATCGGTACTTTTAGACGTGGTTAACGACTAAGACGGAACTGATGAGTGGCTAGCTGTTGGCAAAGCCTGAAAAGAAGATCTTCAGGCTTTTGAAATACCGTTGAGCAACATTTATTGGTAGGATTTTAAATGAATACATAAGCAAGTGAATCTTGTCGGATCTTCAGTTAAACCATATACGTCATCACGAAATCACTTCTTATTATTCTGCTCAACCAACTTTTCATTCCACGCTTCGTTGCCGTCTCGCTTACTGACATCATACTCAGAGCAGAACTGCGATATGGTCATGTTGTTATCGCCAGTTGCTAACTTTAATGCCAATTGAACTTGTTGAAGTTTGCTTTGCAGACGAAGGTTTTGACCTGCCTTTGGGCTTTTTTCTTTAGCAAACTTTAAAGCAGCATGTTTACGTTCGGCAGCTCCCGCTCGGCGATCCGCTTCTGATAATAGATATTTTAGCTGCGCGACACTCTTGCCCTTCTTAAAGGCAGGCTCAAGCAACTCAACGCATTCATCAAATGATGGATTTATAACATATGGATCAATTCTATGCGCTTGTTGGCGCATCCACTCTAGCGCGAGCTTTTCATCTGACATAATTACATCTTTACCAAAGAAATAGCCGTACATGGTATCGCTCAATAGCAAACCGCTGCAACAACAAATTAAGCTACAGTGTCACATTTAATTTCAAGAAAATTGCAATTTTCTAAAAGAATCCTCCTTTCACAACCACTTATTCAAACTGGATGATCGGAATAAAGCGATGCTGCGTAGATATGTTTTAGTTTGGTTAGTAAACAAGTCGTCGAAAACAAAAGTGAGAAGAAGAGAAGATATGAAGGCAATGACCCTTTCAAGACAAGATATCAAAGCAATGGACCAGCGTGAGCGCGCTCGTTTAATTAACTCCTTATCGGGGTTTAAAAGCGCAAACCTTATTGGCACCTGTGACAAGCAAGGGCTAGAAAATCTTGCAGTAGTGAGCTCCGTGGTTCATTTGGGGTCGAATCCACCTTTACTTGGCTTCATCATCCGGACTGCGGAAAGTCGCCGTCATACACTAGAAAATATCCTAGAAACTCAACACTTCACTATCAATAGTATCGGGGCGGGCTTTGTTCAAAAAGCTCATCAAACTTCCGCTCGTTATCCTAAATCAGTCTCAGAATTTAACGCGGTCGGTCTCACGCCCTATTACGATGATGTGTTCCCTGCTCCGTTTGTTTTGGAAAGCCCTCTGAAAATAGGCTTAGCCTTCAAAGAGCAGATAACAATTGAAAGTAACCAAACTCAAATGTTGATTGGTGAAATTGTTACAATTCACGCGCCAAAACGTGCTGTGATGCCGGACGGCTACCTAGATTTAGAAGCGTTAGATTTAGTCACAATTTCAGGGCTAGACAGTTATCATGTCACGCAGAGGTTACATCGTTTAAGCTATGCAAAACCAAATAGGGCACTATTTCCACTGACCCACGAAGGCAACCCAACCTCATGGGAGGCTTTCGAACACAATCTCACTCATTTTGTTCGGTAATTTACTGACAAAGGTGCTAACTTTCCCAACTTAACCCTGTGCACCACACAACAGCGCTAAACTACATCTATTTCCAAGGACCCTTTTGAAGTTAACCCACTTTAAATACAAAACGCGCAAAGGCCCAGACTACCGACATGGCGATCAGGTGTCATTCATGGACATCAAACAGACCTTCGGTATGGGCAGCATTCGTGTGGGCGCTTGGGTAACGAAAGAAGAGAAAGAGCTCGCTGCAAATCTGATATTCGACTCGTTAGCAGACTTGGCTTACATCTTGGCTTTGCCACCAGAAGCAATTGGCCTTCGCGGGACATTAGGCTTAGCGTTCGGCAGTGGTGGAAGAAAGGGTGTACAAGCACACTACGCACCAAATCAAAGAGAACTCGCTCTAGCTAAGAACGCAGGTGCCGGTGCGTTAGCGCATGAGTTCTGGCATGCATTTGACCACTATATCGCAGAGAAAGCATTTGAGATTGGCGATACCTCTGGCCCTCGCAAGCAAATCTTGTTCGCCAGTGACTGTTGGTTACACGATAGAAAGGTACGACCTCATCCATTAAACGAAAGTTTGATGTCTGTGTTCGATTCCACACTACTCAGCGACAATAACCTAGACAAACACGATTACGTGGCACGAAGTGTTATTGCAGACCAGGCAACGTCGGCTCGTTACTTCTCATTGCCCACAGAGATGATGGCCCGCGCGTTTGAATCTGCGATTGAATCCTGCTCAGATATAGAAAACTCGTATCTCGTCGACGGCACAACCAAGCCAGACATGTTCCCTCTCTATCCAGATCTCACACATCGAATGGAAATCTACAATGCGATGCAAGGCTATTTTGCACCATTAGGGCGATCTTTAAGTAAGTAACGTTTGGGTCAGATAGGACAATAGATGACCCAATCTTCAAAACTGTTTATAGTCCAGACATACATTTCAACATCCATGATTGAGAGGCAGTAATGATCAGTTGGCCATCTTTGGTAAAACTCGACGGGGACGATGAGCTTATTTACGTCGCATCCGAACACGAATTTCAAGCCGAATGCTCATATATGATCTTGGGCGAAGATGATTACCTCATTGATTCAGAGGGCGACAGCTATTCGCTGCAATCGGGCTCAAACCAACTCTCTCTAGCGAAACGAGCAGACCAGTATTCAGTTGAAAGCGTAACCAAACTGATTCGAAATCACGAGTTCCAGAAAGCAGAAGTGTGCCTGATGAAGATCCACTTCCTAACGATAGAAGAAGCGATTCAGTCGTTGGCTTTTGAGCCTCGTTAATATTGGTTATTAATTCGAAACCTAGGTTCGAATTAATACGTCCAAACAGAACAAATAGAAACAGCGCCAATTGAGGCGCTGTTTTTGTTTGTTATCTCGCTATCGCTTAATTAAGCGATAAAAATCTGTGCGAGTGCGTAGCCTAAGCAACATGCGCCGACGACACCGATTAAACCAACCGACATGAATGAGTGGTTGAAATACCACTTACCAATCTTAGTGGTGCCAGACACATCAAAGTTCACCGTTGCGATATCTGATGGGTAGTTCGGGATGAAGAAGTAGCCGTAAACTGCTGGCATTAAGCCGATAAGCAATGCTGGGTCTAACCCTAAGCCAAGGCCAACCGGTAGCATCATACGTGCAGTAGCGGCTTGAGAGTTCACCACAACTGATACGATGAATAGCGCTAGCGCAAACGTCCATGGGTAGTTAGTCACCATTTCCACGATGCCCGACTTGAACTGAGGCATTGCGTATTGGAAATAGGTATCCGACATCCAAGCGATACCGAAGATAGCAATCGCTGCCACCATACCCGATTTGAATACCACGCCGTTTGGCACGTCACGCGGGTCAGTTTTGGTCGCTAACAAAATGATACCGCCGAAACAGAGCATCATCATTTGGATGATCACCGACATCTTAATTGGCTTATCGCCGTCTACGATGGTTCTGATCTCAGGCACCATCGCCACGATAACAATCACGACAATCGACAATAAGAAAATCAATACCGCATTACGCGCCGAAGTTGGCAGCACTTCATCCAAAGACGTCGCAGTGGTGCTTTCGATGCGCTTTTTCCACTCAGGATCTTTTAGACGCGCTTGGTATTCAGGATCGTCGTTCAGTTCTTTACCACGTTTCAAGCTATACAGAGAAAGTAAAAGTGTGCCGAACAGCGTTGCAGGAACCGTCACCATCAAAATAGAAAGCAGAGTAATAGAGTGTTGGATATCAGAAAGTTGCGCGAGGTAATAAACCACTGCTGCCGAGATTGGAGATGCAGTAATCGCCAGTTGAGATGCAACAGATGCAGCCGCCATTGGGCGCTCAGGACGAATACCATTCTTCAGTGCAACATCACCGATGATAGGCATGATGGAGTAAACCGCGTGGCCAGTACCTAATAGGAATGTCATCAAGTAAGTCACGAACGGTGCTATCAAGGTGACGCGTTTCGGGTTCTTTCTCAGTACCCTTTCGGCCACTTGCAGCATGTATTTCAAGCCACCAGCCGCTTCAAGAATAGAAGCACAGGTA
This sequence comes from Vibrio sp. 10N.222.49.A3, assembly GCF_041475145.1. NCBI lineage: Bacteria > Pseudomonadati > Pseudomonadota > Gammaproteobacteria > Vibrionales > Vibrionaceae > Vibrio > Vibrio sp. 10N.222.49.A3. Next base: position 53,234 of record NZ_JBFRVM010000054.1, on the reverse strand, counting down.
ACAACAGCGAGGATGATCAGCATTACGGTGACAGGTGGAGACGTTGGTGGCATCTTGAAGACAAACACCTCGATAACCAAGCCAATACCAGAAACAACACCTAAGCCAATACCGCCATATCGAGACCCGATATAAAGAACGACTAATAAAAATAGAAACTCAAAATACAACATAAGCAACCCTCTAAAAATGTGGACTAATGATATTTTGTCCCTAAGTTCCGCTATTTACTTATCGCTTGGTCACACTATGATTGCAGACTCTCGCAAATTGTTTTTTCTAAGATTATGGTCACGCTAACTGAACCGTAAGTTTATGAAATGTAATAGGAAGACAGACTCTAAATCTAAATTTGTTATGTACGATAACCATTATTGTGACTGTTAGATCTGTATGGCCTATAAAGTGCCAGATTCATAACTTAACGATATTATTTCATTCATAATCAATCATATACAAAGTCATTCAGAAGCATACTTCCTATCTAACTAAGCATATTCTTACTGAACACTGACTCGCCTATCCCGAGACACTATGTCAAAATACTCGCCCTCACGATGACAACACATAAAGAACCACGGATATGAATTTTCAAGCTGCTATTTTTGATATGGATGGACTGTTACTCGACACCGAGAGACTTTGTATGCAGATTTTTGAAGAAGCATGTCACGCGCAAGATGTTCCGTTCTTGCAAGATGTTTACTTAGGCATCATTGGTTGTAACGCAAAAACCATCGAACAGATTTTTAGAAAGGGCTACGGCGAAGGGTTAGATTACCCGGCGCTGAACACCGAATGGCGCACTCGCTACAATGCGGTTGTTAAGCACCAAGCAATCCCAGTTAAAGATGGTGTTATCGAACTACTTGAATGGCTCAAAGCAAACGACATTCCAATCGCGGTAGCGACCTCCACTCAGCTTGATATCGCGAAAAAGAAGCTTGAACTGGCTGGCCTAGATTCTTACTTCACCTCACTAAGCACAGGCTGTGAAGTCACCAATGGTAAGCCTCACCCAGAGATCTACTTGCTAGCGGCAGAGCGCTTAGGTGTTGCACCTGAAAATTGCCTAGCGTTTGAAGATTCAAACAACGGTATTCGCGCATCTATGGCTGCCAACATGATCAGTTTCCAAATCCCAGATTTGGTAGAACCATGTGACGAAGTGAAAGCGCTTGGTCACACCATCAGCCCTTCCCTACATCATGTGTTAGCGCAGCTTCAACAAGCCGTCGCTTAAGCTCTAATTACCGTTGATAATACTTTTATCTATCTCGTCCTAAAATACGTAGACAAGCCTCTCTATTAAACCGACTCACTGAGTCGGTTTTTTTGTTTATATTCCTTTTATAAAAGATAAAAAATCGCGCAAGAAACTGTTACAGTCGATATGAAACGATACTAATCGATAAGCAAGATTGATAACGTCTACAGATGGAGAAAGGGACGCGTGATTAAAAAATTTGAAAGCCAACTGCTTGATTTTGCTCAGCAAGAGATGACACAGGATGCCGCGCACGACATCAGCCACATCAAGCGAGTAGTCAAAACTGCTGAGGTTTTGTGTACTCAAGAACAGGCTAAGCTTGAGGTCGTTCTTCCTGCCGCTTACCTTCATGATTGCTTCACCTTCCCTAAGAACCACCCAGACAGAGCCCAAAGCTCAAAAATGGCGGCAGACAAGGCTATCTCTTATCTCAAATCTATCGAGTATCCTGCGTCCTACCTCGACGAAATCCATCACGCTATTGTCACTCACAGTTACAGCGCCAACATCACACCAGAAACCTTGGAAGCACAGATTGTTCAAGATGCAGATCGCCTAGATTCTCTCGGTGCGATTGGTATCGCTCGCTGCCTGTACGTAGGTCAAAGCTTTAACGCCGAGCTGTATAACCACGAAGACCCGTTTGCGAAGCAGCGTGACTTGGATGACAAGCATTACAGCGTCGACCATTTCTACGTGAAACTGTTTAAGCTCGCTGAAACCATGAATACAGAATCCGCCAAATTGGAAGCCAACAAGCGCACCGAGTACATGCGTGACTTTCTTGATCAGTTGGGTGCGGAAGTTTAGCGGCTTATAAAAAAAAGACACACGATAAGGAAGAGATAAGAATATGGAAATAAACCGCTTTAAAGCATCCGACGCCGACGAGATCGTCACTTGGTTTGCATCCCAAGAAGACTACGTTCTATGGGGCGGACGAACCTTTGGCTGACCGTTAGAAACAGCCTCCATCATCGAACGATCTCAAGAATCACATGTCGAGCTTTATACCTTTTCTGCATCTAAGTCATACTCTGAACCGAATACCGATTCAAACGCCAATGACTTGCTTGGCTTTATGGAGTTTCAACGCATGTCAGACAATGAACTTCGCTTTTGCCGAGTCGCGATTCACCCAAACCAACGAGGCAAAGGATTAGGGCAATTGATGCTTGAAACGGCCTTAGAGGCGGCGAAAGAAATCCCAAATATCACCACCATCACCTTGGCCGTATTTAAGCAAAACTACGGAGCAAAACGCTGCTACGACAAAGCGGGATTTCAGGTAGTCGACAAAGAGCCGAGCGTGAAAGAGTTCAATGGCAAAACGTGGCCCTTGTATCAGATGGAATTAAAGCTCTGCTAGTTCATTTTAATTGTCAGGTTAATTTTAGTTACCAGGATTGTTTTAATTAACAGACTTATTTAGTTAATCGACTTGTTTTAATTGCCAGATTTGACCCCATATCATTGAGCATTAGCTACATACTCAAGATACACAGATGTAATTTGGAACCTCCAATGACCCAAGAAAAATTCGACACTATTTATCAACGTGCTGCTCACCGCAAAGGCGGAGCGGCCGAACTCGAAAAAATTGTTCGTGCACCCCTTTCCCAAGCCGAGCTATCGCAAATCACAGACGATCGTTGGCTAGCCGCCTTTACTGAAAAAGTATTCCAGTGTGGTATTTCATGGAATGTGGTGAGAAAGAAGTGGCCGCAATTTGAAGAAGTGTTTTTTGAATTCAACATCGAGAAAATGCTGATGCTGCCAAATGAGATGTGGGAACAGAAAGCGCAAGACCCGCGCATTATTCGCCACCTCACTAAAGTGATGACCATCCCTGCTAATGCCACCATGATCCACAATGCCAAGCGTGAAGCCGATTCATTCTCGCAAATGGTTGCCGACTGGCCATCAGAACGTATCACAGATCTGTGGGATTACCTGAAAAAACACGGCAAGCGATTAGGTGGTAATACTGGTGCCTACACTCTGCGTCAAATGGGTAAAGACACTTTCATCTTGTCGTCGGATGTTGAAGCGCACCTACGCAGTACCGATGTGGTAGATAGCGGCCGTAACACCAAGCGAGCACAACTGGCAGCGGGTAAAGCCTTCAACGAATGGCAGCAACAGTCAGGTCGTAGCCTGAGCGAAATCAGCCAGATCGTTGCCTACAGCTGTGGTGATAATCGCGTCTAGTGGTCATCGTAGTTAATTAAAGAACCCGTCCAGATTTATCTAGCCTTTAAAGACCCGTTGCGGATGCCACTGGTCTTTTTTTGTGCTTCATTCAAAGAAATGTAAATTAACCGCTGACAGACAACGATCTTCGGTGACGCCAAGTCATTATGTTGATAGGTTAATGTTTATACATCTCGATTTCAAACATATCTATAGCGCTCTCTAAAACATTCGTTTCTCCGCTAAATGGATGTACTAAACCTAGAAAGGAATTCTATGTTCGAACAGGTCATCAGCATTCTGTTTCCCGTTTTTGCTTTAGCCAGTGCTGGCTTTGCGGTCGGTCGTTGGCTCAAGCCCGATTTCAAACCGATCAATCGCATCAACATGGATGTGTGTATCCCTGCGCTAGTGTTTGCATCGCTGACCACCATGCCTCTCGACACAGAGCAATTGCCACTCATAACCGCTTCTTTGGTCGCAGTGTTAGTGCCTGCATTGTTGATGATTCCGATCTGTAAGATCTTTAAGCTCAATTTTAAAGCTTGGGCTCCGCCACACATGTTCCGTAATAGTGGCAACCTAGCCATTCCCCTATTCACCTATACCTTTGGCGAGAGCGCACTAGCCCCTGCGGTATTACTATTTGTGGTATCGGCATGTGTCCATATTAGTGTTGGCTTAGCGCTATTGAGCGACGGTAATCCGATCAAACAGATCCTCAAGATGCCAATTTTCTTAGCGGCTGCGCTAGCGATGACGCTCAACCTGTCTGGAATTACCGTGTGGAATCCAATCTACGAAGCCACATCACTGCTTGGGCAAGCTGCTGTTCCTATCATGCTATTATCGTTAGGTTCGCAAATGGTCAACTTGAGACTGAGCGGATTAAAGGTCGGCTTGTTGTGTACGGCTCAATCCCTGTTTACAGGGGCGATCGCTTTTACCATCATCTACTTCTTTATCCCACTGCCGACGCTGCACTTACAAATGATGGTACTGTTCACCATGCTGCCACCCGCTGTGATGAACTACCTGTTTGCAGAGAGGTTCAATGTCGAGCCCCCTAAGGTCGCGTCCATGGTGTTGTTTGGTAACTTCCTAAGTGTGGTTACCCTACCAATCTTGTTGTCGTTCGCACTGTCTATATCGAGTTGAATCTCGATCTAAGGGAAGGTTTGTCACTAGGGCGTGTTGAACTTTCGAGCTGATTTTTGCAGCGAGTTGCTGGGTATTTATACAAGGCAGAGGCTCCGATGTGTAGCTAGCCTACATGAGAAGCCGATAACACAGTAGAAATGACCAGCAAGCGCTGCCCGAAGGGTTCGGGCTGGGCGCCCCCGCAAAAAGCGCTTTACTCTTTATTGAGGAAGATTTGCTTAGAATGACTAGGCGACTTCCCCCTCGCCGCGATTAAAACGCTTTTATCTCGAACGAAATTTAACCACGAAAGGTCAACACGCCCTAATTACAGTTATAAAAATGGGCAGATAAACTGCCCATTTTTGTGTTCAGAAAGTTAGGATTAACTATTTCCATAATTGAACCAGAACTTAGAGCTATACAAAAAAAATTAAAATCGTTGTTGGTTATTGCAGTTATGTTTAATATACAATCATCAAGCAAAGGAATGGGTTATCGCCCCCCTATACAGCACAATCAAGATGGACAACAAGAACACACATTTTCTTTGACTTAACTTTCGAAGAACTTCATCGCTTTGGCGTGACAATAAATAAAGCATGACCAAGCGCTTTACTCCACTATTACTATCTTTTGTAAGTCATATGAAAATTAAAAATGTAATACCTCTACTGCTATGCCTCTTCTCTCATCAAGCTATATCTGCGGCAAATTTCACAACGGACTTTGTAGAACTTGGGATGCAAGCAAAGCCTATGGGGTTAAGCGTGGATGGTGGACGCGACATCAACGATAGCTTGGCGATTTTGGGCGGCCTTAGTACCAACACAGCCGAAGATGAAAGCAACTTTGATGCGTACATCGGCCCTCAAGTTTATGGTCCAATAACTCAAGGGATCGACTTAAATACGCAGCTGCTACTCCATTTCAACAAAAACTCATACGCAGCTGGAGAAACGAAAGCTTATGTCGAATTTAATGCGGGTATTCGAGCGTGGATCACTCAGAGAGTAGAAGCCCATGTGCTTGCGGGTTCTAACGGAGAGCACTCAATCTTTACGTTTGGAGCCAGGTTCCATGCCACAGATAAAGCCGTGTTTGCAGTTGCTTCCAAAAACAACGGTCTTTACGGCCCTCAATTACAACTTTCGGTTAGATATCAATTTAAGTAGCCACCTTTATAAACAACTTTCCGCTACTGTTGGATCTAACATAAAAATAGCGTCAGTAATTCAATACTGACGCTATTTTTTTATCTCTAATTCAGACACATCCTATTAGTTATACGCTTACCTAAAGTTATACGCTTGCCTAGCTATTGAGTTACCCATTGATATAGCGATGAACCGTGAACTACAAACATTCAGTGAACTATGAGCATTTATCCAACTTGAGCTCGGCTGTCACCTTAGTAAGACGTAATGCAATCGCGAAACACACTAAGTAAGGACTCACATACCAAAAGATACTTTCTAGCGGCTGCTTCACCTGAGCTTCTCTGGTTTTTATATATTGGTTTTTCTGCTTTTCATACTGACTCAGCATACCATCCACCCACACCGCATCACTTTCAACTAACGACACGCTAGGCGCAGGAACCGTAAAATCCGATGCATTGGGTAACAAGGTGAAATCGACATCTTTAAACGTAATCGCCGTATTCAAATACCACAAACACGCGTCGTGGTACTGAGCGTAATTATCTAAAGATGGCTGACCTGTACAGGTATCACTTCTCAGCTTATCCAAAGAGAACTGCTGAACAGATTCTAAAATCGCCACCGCTCTGGTTTGTTCGGTTTCAACCCAATCACCCGCCACCTTCGCTCGAATCTCAGACACGGCACCAAGCATTCCGATACCCGCTAAAAACGGCCATAAATAATCCATACGCTTCCATTTTCGCCGACTCAGGTTGAATCCACACCAAATTGGAATATGTAAGAGGAGCGTGAGTCCAAGTGACAGCAGAACGAAGTTCAAGGAGCTAGAGAGCATGAGCTCGCTATCAAAAAAGTTCTTCATAATGAGAAGCTTGCCTGTATAACCAAGAGAAATTTGATACTAGGTTCGATATAAGAAAAGTGTGTAAGAGGAAAGTAAAAACAGCACTAAGAATTGGTGTTAACGCTGTTTATTTGGACATATAACCACCGATGGCAGGGCTTAACCACTCGTTACTCAGAAATGGCTAAGTTGTTCAGTTATTCAGTTGTTCACGATACACAAGATGCTAAAGGCTCTTACGCGCCAGACTTGAGGTAGATACCTACTTCTCTTAGCTGTGCTTTAATGTCTAACATTTGGACGTGCGATAGCACTAATTGGATCAAATTGAATATTGCTCCAGCGAACATCAAACCCGCGACATAACCAGACCATGCTTGGTGATCAACTTGATACAGAGTATTGAACGAAAGAACGAAGAAGATGAGACTGGAAAAACCAATAGCATACTCATTACAGTTGTAGACGTATGAATTCGTTCCGTAATCGTATTTGATTTTTACCTTTCCACCCGCTCTGCCTAGCTTAAGATTAAGAACATTTCCGCTAACCTCATATTCCAATCCATTAATTAATACAACGCGCTCTACTTTCTCAAGCATATCTGTTTTTTCCGTATTATTTTGAATACTGTCCATAGTCGTACCCTACTCCGTCACCTAAAAATTATTCGTAAGCGCTCAACCATGCTTTCAGAAGTTGATTAGCGTTCTTCTTCTGGCTCGCAGACAATGACTTAACCAGTTTTTTCTGCATTTCGACATGTTCAGTCATCATTTGATCGATCAGAATAAGACCATCTTTGGTTAGCTGAACACTCACGCTGCGTCTGTCTTCTTTGCTGTGCTCACGACTGATCAGCCCTTTAGCTTCTAGTTTATCAAGGCGATTGGTCATTGCGCCTGATGTCAGCATCATCGATCCGATCAGTTCTGATGGCGTCAGTTGATAAGGCTTCCCAGAACGTCGCAACGTTGCCAACACATCAAACTCACCAAGTTTCATGTCGTAATTTTTATGAAGCTCGGCAACTTGCGTCTCCATATACTTGGCAATACGCATAATCCGGCCCATCATTGCCATTGGCTCAGTTTCTAATTCAGGCTTTTCCTTTGCCCATTGCTCTACTACGCGGTCGATAGCATCCATTTGCGATCTCGCTCCGTTGTTAGTCTTGTTTACCTCAAACTAGTTTAACATAAAGATACTTTACAACCATATGATCTAGGTATACAGTTCATACAACCAACTATCTTAACGTAAAGATATTTTATATGAATATATTATTAGCAATGATTCCCGCGTTCTTTTGGGGAACAACCTATGCAGTGACGCAATTTACGCTACAGGAATGGCCCCCTTTATTATTGGGTGCTTTGCGTGCGTTGCCTGCTGGTTTGTTATTGCTAGTAGTAAAACCGACACTGCCTCAAAAAGGCGAATGGCAGATCATTTTCACATTGGGTCTTATCAATATTGCGACCTTCTTTAGCTTAATCTTCGTGATGGCGTTGACGTTGCCTTCGGCAATCTCCGGTGTAGGTATGATCTCTGTGCCAGTGTTTGCGATGATCTTCCATTGGGTAGTAAAGAAACAGCGTCCGCAATTGATTCAAGCCTTGTCTGGTGTTGGATTAATCACATTGGCGTGGATATTGTTTAATCCAAGTCAAATCGCATTAAACCCAATAGGTTTAGGCGCCATGTTCGCTGCAATCATGTGTATCGTTATCGGCAGCAGCATTACCAAGTCACTGGGTAGTCGCATGCATTGGTGGAAGGTATTAACGTGGCAACTGATTCTAGGCGGTACGATTTTATCTGTCGCGTCTGGCGTTCATGCGCTCATCGACCCACAGCCTTATGTTAACGCTGTGACTCATTTCGATACTCGTAACGCAATAGGACTTGTTTGGGTGATTGTCCTGAACACAGCCTTGGGTTACGGCATGTATGTGTGGCTACTACAGCGTATGTCAGTGGTGGATTTCACCTTCGGTGGTATCGCTAACCCAGTAGCTGGGATCGTGACGGGTATGGTGTTGATGAGTGAATCATTTACAGCAGTTCAGTACTCGCTAATGACAGGCATGATAGTGATGTCACTGCTACCGCAACTTATCCTTTCGGTAAGACAGTCAAAACAAGTTAAGCCTGTTACATAGTTGAATCTACCGACTGTACTGAGAATAATAACGCGCCTTACATCTTATACAGTGATTTAAAAGGCGCCTTTTGTTGCTACGCTGACAGCAATAAACCAAATAGCCATACTCGCCAAGTTGATCGTTTCTTAAACAACATTAAACCTTACAAAGAATAATGCCTTTCTTCATGCTACCTAATTTGAATTTATTTTCTAAAAAATAGACATATTAGAGATTATCTTTCCATGAGATATTGCAATTAGAGATAAAAAGACAAAATTTTTCTCCGACGACCTCCTTATACTATGCCACATCATTAAGGCGCCACAAGCCGATGATTTAAAATAATTATTAATGAGTAGTCACCATGAATTCGAAGTCGCTAACTATCTTGCTTTTTGTCTCTGTTTGCCTAATTTGGGGAACCACTTGGTTCGCAATGGAAGTGGCATTGCATTCTATCCCACCAATTTTTGCTACTGCATTGCGCTTTTTACTCGCTGCACCTCTGCTTGCGGTATTAGCGAAAGTCTTCAACCAGCCACTGCTGTTTCCTAAAGGCAAGCGTCAATGGTTGCTGATTGTTGCGCTGATGTACTTTGCGATTCCATTTACTTTGATGATCTATGGCGAGCAATACATCTCTTCTGGTCTAGCGTCTATCATCTTCGCTAACATGCCGGTCGCTGTGATGTTGATGTCAGGCCTATTCCTAGGCCTACGATTGGCTAAGCACCAAATATTTGGTTTGGCTACCGCTGTTGTAAGCCTATGTTTGATCCTCGGTAATGAAATGCAGATGGGTGGCGATGACTACCTAGTTGGTACAGTTTGCTTAGGTCTTGCTGTGGCAATACACGCTGTTATGTATGTGTTAGTTCAAAAGCACTGTAAAGGCATCGAAGTACTGACGTACAACGCAGTCCCAAGTCTGATCGCTTCTCTATTCTTATTCGCCGTTTCGGCGATGGGTGAAAACGTGAATGTTGAATCCTTCACTTGGGATTCAATCTCAGCGGTAGTTTACCTCGGCTTTGTGGCGAGTGTTGGCGGCATTGTTGCCTACTTTAAACTCGGACAAGTTTCGACGCCGTTCCAAGCGTCTATCTGCTTCCTAATCTTCCCAGTGGTTGCGCTGCTGATCTCTTGCTACATCAATGGTGAGGTTCTATCTGAACAGTCTCTGCTTATGATGCTCCCTCTACTTTGTGGCATCTTGCTGACCAAGGCACCTAAGGGAATCTTCAAGCTACGTGGTGGATTAAAAACCGTAAGAAGCTAATCCGACTGAAAGTTAATTAGGTATTCCAAATAGCACATACAAAAAAGCTCCAATATCGCTATTGGAGCTTTTTGTCTATCTCATCAGATTGAAACCAACTTAGCGCCAGCTGAACATCCGGACTTCGTTACCCTCTTCAGGCTTCTTAGGAATGTTTAAAGACAGTGCCAAAGAAACCGCAGCCATCACTGCACCAATGTAGAAAACCGTTGCAGGAGACGATAACCAAATCACACCAAATGCGACTGGAATAACAACCGCGGCAATATGGTTAATGGTGAAAGAGACACCAGCGGTTGAGGCCATGTCAGCAGGATCTGCAATTTTCTGGAAGTAGGTTTTGATCGCCAATGCCAACGCAAAGAACAGATGATCGACCACGTAAAGTGCTGCCGCCCACTCAGCGCTTTGCACCAAGCCATAACCAACAAACACACCAATCAAACCCGCATACTCGAAGATAAGCGCCTTACGCTCACCCACGACACCAATAAATTTACCAATGCGTTTTGCGAACAAGAAGTTAAACAGATAGTTGATTAAGAACAGTAGCGTTATGTCAGCAGCCGAGTAACCGAACTTCTCTACCATCAAGAAGCCCGCGAACACGGTAAATATCTGCCTTCTTGCTCCGCTCATAAAGGTAAGAGCGTAGTAGAGCCAGTAACGCTTTCTCAGCACCAATTTCTTATTCTGTTGGGTCTTGGTCTGAAACTCCGGGAAACCAAAGGTCATCACCAAAACCAAAATAAAGCCAATACCGCCAGTGATGCCATACACCCAAGCAAAGTCGAGTTTATATTGCTCTAGCATCATCCAAATCGAGCCATAGGTGATTAACGAGGCTAACGCGCCAACAGAGATCATTTTACCCAGCATCTCTGGCGCTTCTTCTTTACTCAACCATTGCAGTGACAAAGACTGCTTCAGCGTTTCAAAATAGTGAAAACCCGTCGACATCAAAATCGTCGTCAGCAACAAACCTGTAAGTGAAGGGAATAAACCGGTAATCGCCGTGCCTACAGTTAACATCGCCAGCGATATCAACATAAAGCGTTGCTCACGAATGAATGCCAACACAAACACCACAGTAAACGCTAAGAAGCCAGGGATCTCACGAACACTTTGCAACAAGCCAATATCGGCACCATCAAAGTTCGCTTTCTCAATCACGAAGTTATTCAGCAAAGCCATCCAGCTCGAAAACGCAATAGGGACAACAATCGAAATCAGTAATAAGAAGTTTTGCGGCGTTTTCCAATTCGTAACAGGTTCACTCATGAGTAGAATTTCCTTATCATTAATCCAACATCATACTCTCGTTTCATTAGAATCAACAAATGATTAACTCGGTATTTACAAGGTGAGCAACGAAACCTTTGATAGTAAAATTAGAATGTGGCGGTAAACGAGGAGGCTTTAAATGTCGAAAAAAATATGAATTATGAATTATGAATTATGAATTATGAATTACACCATATCGACCTTAATAAGTGATGAGTAGCATTCATTCGGTGTACATAATGCATCCTCATAGCTCTACAATGACTGAAGACTGAATGGGTATTATAGATAAGCAGCAAGAACGAAAAAATCCTCATAGAACAATTCTATGAGGATCTGTATTCTTAACTTACAAAGTAGCAACCCTGAAAGGAATCAGGTTTACTTTTAAATCAAAAGTAGAACTTTAAACCTGTTACCCCAGACCATTGTTCAGATTCTTTATAAGTTTTATAGCTTGCACCTAACTCAATCGCAAAAAAATCAGTAAAGTTTATCTCGCCCATTAGCGAGTATTTATTCATCGTATTTTTATCAACGTAAGAGTAACGATAGCTAGGAGTAAAAGTCAGAAAGCTAATTGGGGTATATTTGAAACCAACATGCGCAGAAGGAGCATATTCACTAAACTCAAGTTTGCGTCGCTCTGCATCGATACGATTTACGCCAACAGATAAAAAAGGCACGACTCCATTGACATAGTTACCGTTAAACCCTAATCCAGCATAATGATCTCTAAACTGAGTTTTCCCGGTGCTCATCCCAGAGAATTCAGTTTCCACGAATACATTGTTAGTCAATGAGAAAGATAATGAAGCATATGCGCCCACAAGGTCTTGTTCTTCTTTTTCTGAAAACTTGGATCCTAAATATTGGTCCAAACCTTCATTTTGCCCACCTTGAAGACCAAAACTGAAACTATTAAAGTAATTCTGCTCAGCATGCGCGAAACTAGAAAACATGATAGGTAACGCAATGATTATTTTACTTATTTTTTTCATTATACATCCAGATATACATTTTATAAATCAAGGCTAAGGTACAACTTAGTTAGAGTGTATTCAATGATATTTTGTATGTATTTACATTAAATCTCATTAATAACTCATCACAATTTGAAATATACCCTAACAACACGTTAATTCTGTTAATAACCACTCATGACTAGACTTAATTCTATTTATTCAAGAAAGTTAACAGACACTGGTAAGATGTGCGACCAGTAAATATTAGATAGAATCCAACTGAATATAAAATTCATTAAATTCACTTTCATTAAATTATATATTTAATGAAGAAATCAAAGAATCCACCTACAACGTTGAACTATCAATGGTGAGAGAACCACTTATTAACATCAAATTGAATGACGTAAGAAGTACTATTTTCGATATTTATTTTAAGTCACAGTTTCATTTAATCGATAATGAATAGTACAATAAAAAATTCAACGCCAACAAAATCCAAGGTTTTAGCCATGCTCACTCGAATATCGGTCATTACTACTAGCTGTATTTTCATGTTATGGATAAATACAGCCTATGCTGATAATGAAAAATACCTCCCCCTAGATAGAAGTTGTTCTAGTATCGTTTGTAAGCATTCTATAGAAAATACTAGCTTCCAGTACGATAAAGAGGAAAACCTCGTATTCTCTTCGGACAAAACTTCTAACATGGATAAGATATCATCATCTTTATACGTCATTTTGGAGAATAAAGAGGACAAAAATAATAATGATATAGACACCATATTGGATGTAGTAGAACTTTGGGAGGAGTAAAGATCAGGAGGAAATTTCACACAACAACTTACCTTGAATTCCGATAAGGTAAATAGGTTCAAAGAACACCAAAAAAGGCAATATCTAAAACAGAAAAGCGCAATACAACACTTAAGTAATACCACGCTTTTAATTTCAGATAGAACTAGTAGCAAGGAAAAAAGTCAACCAAACACATAAGTTGACTTCCAAGCTCAACAAAAAATGTTCCCCTTCCATTGAACTATTAGGCTTACAGCGCCTTATAAAAAGTTAGCCATTCACCTCGTTCTAAGCCACTGACGTGCACACCAGAGATGCCACTTGAAGTTGTCGCATTGGTCGGAGAAAACGAGAGGTTTACGTTTTTGAATTGATCGGAGATTTCACTTTCCGTGCCCGTTTGAGAAAGAATGTAACCCAAGTTGGTTGAACTCCAATTTGAATTGCCGCTGTCTTCCCACTTTTTGAGGAGTTCTTTGGTCACCAGTTGGCTGCCAACTTTTAGAGCCGGGCCGCTGATATTTCGGAACTGATAATAGTCCGCACCCGAAGAAGTTAACGCAATCACCTTATCTTCTAACACATACAAAGACTTGATAGCATTGTTACTCAGAGACTCTGTTACAAGTAAGGTTCTCGTCATGTTATCAACGATATAAAGAGAACTTGCTGTGGTAATCGCACTGGTTTTTCCGTCTCGCGATGTCGCTATCTTGCTAATAGCAGAATCAACGGTCAGCTCCCCAAGTACAGTTTGTTGTATCGAGTTAGACACCCACTCAACCTTATTACTATCCAGCCCCAACAATATCTGTTGATTCACGACAATATTGGCTGTTTTAAGGTTTAACTTATCAATCGTCATCTTAGTGGATAGGTTAGCCGTATCGATAACTTCTGCCGCTAAGCTGCTGTTTGAAAGGTAATTCTTATAGACAACCAATGCTTCACTTTCATCATAAGATGGCATGACTTGCGAAGAGGTAGCTTTCAAGGCGTGACTCCAGCTTTTCATTACTAGCTTATTAGCACTTAGCAATTTGAGTTCTTGCTGTGAGTATATCGAGCTTCCGGTATTTTTAATCGCCAGTAACGAGCCACTTTGTAACAGAGGAACCACTGCTGCGAAGTTATCATTGATGCACGACTCACTCGATTTAGGCGGCACGGCTGGATTAGGTTTTGGAATGGGTGGAAGCGTACCGCCACTACGACTGCTGTATGTATCAATCGCAAAAGCCTTCACGCCAACATTGTTATTATTCGAACCATTGAGGCTTGTGAGGAAAACACCATTAGCGCCTTGGCTATTACAAATATCACTCGATGTGGGTGAGACGTAAGCGGTCGGTTTGTAAACCTTGTATGCCTGAACACCATTTAACGCAGGAACTAACTGAATGATTTCACTCGAATCTACCGGTATTTCTCCGCCTCCAGTGCCACCTCCGTGATCGTCATCATCGTCATCATCGTCATCATCGTCATCATCGTCATGGTCGTCATAATCATCGTCGTCGTGCGAACGGATACTAACCAGACCAGAAACCGCTTGAGATGCAGGGTCACCATTGATTGTCACCGGCTTATTGCGTGAAGAGCTATCAATTTGCATAACCACATCATTAGCCGTTAAAAACACAATCTGACTGCTCGCTGGATTCAGAGCTATCGACTTCGCACCAGACAATTGCGGTACCGATTGTGAACCGCGAACAACCAAAGAGTCTTCAATTTGTAGATGCCGAGAAACCGTACCAGCAACGTCAATATTAGATAAGTCCAAAGTTTTATGTTCTATCATCAAATCAAGAGCATGCGCAATATTGGTATAAGAAGACTGCTTACCGTCACTTTGCGCCTTTTTCAGTGATTTTAACAACAGATTTGATAGTTCTTTAGACCCATGAGTTGAGTCCAGCACACTAAAATTGATGCCAACATGATCGCCTAACTTACTTTGAAGCGATGCCTTTGCTTGCTCTACATCGTTACTTACCGTTGGGTTAAACATCATCTCGCTATGAATCAAACTAGTGAAAGGCGTCACCACTTTCATACCAGGAGAAGCAGTCAAAATTGCACCATCATATTGCCTTTGCTGTGCGTACCCAGAAACATCAGCAATCTGTTTCTCTTGATCACTGCATACGCCATTCAGATCTGCATCAGCGCATACTAATGAATCTAGAAATGCATAGCCTGAAGCCGTAGACCCAACTGGGTTTTTGCTATCAGAACTACCTCCACATCCAGAGACCATTAAGACACTAGATATTGCTAGTGACAATTTGCATATTAAGAATTTATTGTGCATTTTTTCGACCGATTCACCTAGTTCATGATTTTATTGATAGTATTTTATTTTGCTATTAAATCACTTAACGAAATAAAAGATCAAATGATATTGATAATTACTATCATTTAAATTAATATCCTCCGCCTTTCCTATGGGTAATTTATAAATTATTTGGAGTTCAGGTGGTAAGGAATCCATACAAATTAATGAGTGTTTCACTCGTTTCCACAATGCTGATTGCTTGTGGCGGAGCAGAGTCAGATCCGAAGCTCAAACAGTCACAAACTAAGCCAAGTTCTCAGAATATTTCGGGCATAGCTTTGGATGGTTATTTACGCAACGCGAAGGTTTGTTTAGACAGAAACAGCAATGCCATGTGTGATTCTGCTGATGGAGAAATTGCCACTACGGACGCCGAAGGACGATTCCAACTAGACGTCGACAATGATGTCGCCCAATACCCAATATTGGTCGAAGCGGTTGCCGGTATAACCATCGATATGGATTCACCGAATCAGCCTATTGAATCCGGATTTACGCTAGAAGTACCGAGTAGCAATTCGGACGTGATTAGCCCCGTGACGTCTCTCATTGCAAGTGTATCGAGAACCAGTGGAATCAGTTTTGATGAAGCAACCCAGCTTGTAGCCAGCGACTTAGGCATCGATAAACAACTGGCTGTTGGTGATTATTCCGCATCAAACTCAACCAAAAGCCGTGAAGTACACATGTTTGCGCGCGGTGTTACTCGCGTACTTCAAGAAGCACAAATGGCCTCTGTTGATGCAGGTGTCGACCAAGTAAATGCTCGAAAAGGATCTATGTACAAGCTGGCAGAGCTTGATTTAACAGAATTTAAAGCCAAGACCGATTTGCTGTCTCATGGCGCATCAGGAACCGATAGCGCATTGAAACAACTTGGTAAGGAATACCGAGACCAACTCAAAGTTTCCCAAGAAGACATCGATGGAAATGAAATCATCACTAGGCCGCCAGCGCCTAAGCACGGTCAAGTCAATGATGCCTCAGACACCTTCGATTGGCAGCTTGTGCGTGGCTTCACTCACAACACAGATTACGAATATTCATTGGATTCAGGGAAGACTTGGACAACGGTAATTCGTAAGCCGATTGTTGTAGGGAAACTGGCGTTCGACAAAGGAGCCGTTCAAGTTCGAGTTGCTGCGTCTAACGTTCGTAATACCCCTGCCGGAAAGTCCATGCTTTCAGACAAAGCGTTTACGCTAACGACAGTGCCTGCTGCTCCAGCCTGGATTAGTGTGAATAACGCGATCAATCAATTTGATTGGGCATTTGTCGACTCGTTTAATGAACTAGGTTTGTATGAATATTCATTAGATAACGGCTCAAGCTGGACAAAAGCGACTGAAAAGCCTCAAGACATTCCAGATCTAGATATTCCAGTTGGACATCTAAAAGTTCGTGTAGCCAAAGATGACTCGCTAGGTCACCCAACAGGATTAAGTTCAGCATCAGAACAATCGATGACGGTAACCCCAATCCAACCAGTAAAACCGGTATTGGAATTTGCTAACGACAGCACCAATCAGATCAACTGGCTTTGGGTTAATGGATACAACGACCCATCTTTCTACGAGATTAATCTAGGTAATGGTTGGCAGGACGTCACCGCACTGCCGTATCTTGTTGGCAATGTTTCACTTCCTGCAAACACGATTTCGGTTCGCGTTAAGTCAAATGCACTGGATGCCCGCCCCGCGGGAGTTCCGTTGGTTATCAGCTCTGTATTCACTCGCTCAGAAAATCAACCTATAGCACCAACCTCACCGATTGTTGACGATGCAGAAAACACATTCGCATGGACAGACGTTGAAGGATTTACGG
The DNA here is from genome assembly GCF_041475145.1 of Vibrio sp. 10N.222.49.A3. Lineage (NCBI taxonomy): Bacteria > Pseudomonadati > Pseudomonadota > Gammaproteobacteria > Vibrionales > Vibrionaceae > Vibrio > Vibrio sp. 10N.222.49.A3. The sequence continues at coordinate 35,978 of NZ_JBFRVM010000054.1, read as the reverse complement.
GAAGTGATTTCTACGAATACTCTCTCGATAGAGGCATTACTTTTACCCCTGTAACTAGCAACCCACAGGCTATCCCAGATGAGACGTTTGCCAAAGGGCAAATCTGTGTAAGAGTAAAAGCAGGTACCGATCCTCAACATGATCCTGGCGAAGCGCTGTGTTCAGACAAGGGCTACTCTGTTACTCCTAGTATGCCTGCCGCACCGACATCACCAATCTCTCATGACGGATTAGATACATTTGACTGGACGTTTGTTACCGGGTTTTCAGAGGTAACGGATTACGAGATCAATGCGCTTAACACAGGTTGGACAGTCGTTACCACAAAGCCATATCAGCTAAATGACCAAGCTTACGCTATTGATTCAATCCAAGTACGCGTTAAACGAGATCAGATTACGGGTCGCCCTAGTGGTTCAGAGTTGACGAACGATATGGCGTTTAATGTTCGTCCGTCAGCACCAATTGCCCCGGCGGATCTGGTGGTTAACGACACAAATAATACTCTCGATTGGACATACTTCGGCGAATTCACTCAGCCCGAGCACTTCGAAGTCACACTCGACTCCGGTTCAACTTGGACAAAAGTAACCGCTAAGCCTGTAGTGATTGGTAATATCGACAAAAGTATCGGTGAGGTTCAAATACGCGTCGCTCAAAACAAGACGAATGGCATGCCTCATGGCGTAGCAGCATTAACCACACAAGCCTTCACCAAAGTGTTTGAGATTCCAGCACCAACATCGCCTGAGATAACCAACACTTTCACTGGCTCAAACCAAATCAAGACCAATGGTTTTGAGTGGGACTACTTAACTGCCAACGTTGATGGCCAGTCTGTTCGCTTTGATGAAGCCGAATACTATGAGTTCACCAATGACCAAGGCCTCACTTGGCACCCTGCTATTTCGAACCCACAGTTCATTGGCCCTGAAGCGTATGACAAAGCCAATGTCGGAGTTCGACTAAAGAAACAAGCAAAAGAAGGCGTTTCCAATTCAGTCAGTGACACCCTTTGGGCTACAGATGCTAGTAGTCGCTTCACTGCATTAAAATTCGTACCGATGAAAACCCGTTCGCAAGCCGCTGATTTTGGTTACGGTGGCTCATGGAATTCCTACTCCCTAAATTGTATTGCTGAATACGATGACAAAGGACAAGGGGAACCGAGGTTTTGGACGAAGCGATTCTCTTCAGAAACCGATACCGTCTTCGATGAAGTCGCACAACTGGATGATTGTGATATCGCTGGTTGGACGCTTCCAGACACCAATGAAGTGATTACGCTATCGCAACGAGATCCTGCAACACTGCCATCAAATCTAAGAAGTGGTGGTTACTTGGTATCGAATCAGTCAATGAATATATTAGCGGATAAAAATGGCGTCGCTGTCACTATCAACAAAGGCCAGGAATCTGTTGAGCAATATTATTCAAAATACGCATACCCTAAATGGGAATTACCGCCTGGAGCGCAGCTAGTTAGTCACATTGATGCTTCAACAACTGCTGTTGAAACCCTAATCAATACACAAAGTTCAATAGTAAAGGCGGCTGAGGCTTACCTAACAACATGGTTAGCAAACAATCAGAAAAAAGCGCAAAGCTACGCGACTTTAGAAACCCAAGCACAAGCTAAAGCTGTTGAACTGGCGGCCTTTACTAAACCATGGTTTGACGAACTGAGTGCAGTGAGCACGAAACTCACCATTTACGACTTTCAAGTATCGGTTGCTCAAAGCCGCACTGATACGGAGAGCCTTGAGTTCATTACCAAAGTAAAAGCTTACAAAGAAAAAGCAGCCAAACTACAGCAAAACTCGAACGGGTTAAATGCACTGGTAGAAGGCGCTAAGTTTGCTCAAAAAATGGCGTTCATTCAAAAAAAATCGGTGATGCTAACCGATGCCGCAAGCGCAATAGGCTCAGCTTCATTGGCTTCAGAGCTGCATCAAGCAAGTTTGGACCTCTACAGTGCCATTTCAGTATTAGAGAGCCAATATGAGCAAGTCGCTGACTTTATTACTCAACTGAATACAGCGACCAACGGAATTGGCTCTGAGTTTGATTCGCTCATCGCTCTATATCAAACACTTATCAAAGAGATGAGCACAACAGCCACACTCCACGATCTCGCTCAATCTAAGGTGTTAGCAAAAGATGGACTAAAACAAGCGGCAGACAATGGGTTTAGTGTTTCTCAAGCCAACGCAATGGTAAGTAATCGCTTCGCCAAGTTGGATGAACTAGGAAACTACCTGACAAGCGACACAACCTATCAACAAGGTTGGCGCTGTGTTGAAGACACGAAAATTTCAGGAAAACGTCGAGTATGGGCGCTGCTCAAAGATGGACTACCGCATGGTGCTGACGATCTTGCCTATGATGCTTCAGCGACCGGATACGCCAGCATACTAGGCAGCAACGAACTACTCGCTAGCACTAATAACAACAAGCTGTGTGGTTTTAGTGACTGGGAAGTTCCGCACTTAGCACAGCTGCTGTCGATTAACACCAAAGCTGTCGAAGGTTCAAATTCGAAAATGACCTTGGATACAGACGTATTTCCAAATTACTTGGGACTCAAGCCAGAATACGACAAATCTTATTTAGATAATGGAACCACGTTTTATTACTGGTCTAGTGCAGCAAGCGGTGATCAACAATACATCACAAGTTACGACACTAAAGAAAGTAGCCAAACCTTAGATAAAGCTCGTACCGATGGTTCTGAAGACAAAGTCGTCTTAGCTCGATTATTCAGAGAAAAGTCTGCTAATTATCAGTATCTAAATGCGCAAGGAACGGTAGTAACCAACCGACAAAATGCAGTGTGTGCTCAAGACACAGACAGCAACTTGGTTTGGCAACTCTTCTCTCGAGGTGATAGTAGCCGTTTCAAGAAATACGTAGATATTGCCCCTCTTATCACAGCACAAAATACCAAGAGTATTTGCGGAAAAGCCAATTGGCGTTACCCAACAAAAGCTGAACTGTATAGATTATTACCACTTAATAACGAAGTATTTGAGTTCAACGAAGCAACTGGTGGTAGCTATAACTACTACATCACCAGCGATGCTGCCGACTCACAATATAACCGTTTCGTCGGTTTGAACATGAATACGATGGTGGAAACGCAAGTGTTGATAGAGACCCATTCACCAGCTTATCTATATCGATTAGTTGCAGACTAACGACACCTTTATTAATTATCACAGCAGCCTCAACTGAGGCTGCTTTCATCTAGGAAATAACAACATGTTGAACAAGAAAAAGCAGCGCGGCGCGGCCGCTATCGAATACGCAATTCTCGCAGCAGCAATGTCTGTGGTCTTGCTTAATTTTGTAGGCGGCGAAAATGGTGATCTAACCGAAGCCATTACTGGCGCTTACCAAACTGTCGTCGATCAGCTCAAAAACGCTCAAACATCAGAATAAGCCCGTTTACCGTAAATTAAAGGAATAGTTATGACTGCTAAGCGACTCATGTTGCTGTCGTTATTTTGCTCGGTGCTCGGATTGTCCGTTTTACTGTTGAGCCAAACCAATAGCGAGTCTGCGACCACCTCTTCTAAACAAGCCGCTAAGCAAACGGTCAAAGTGCTGGTTCCAACTCGTACGATTGAGATAGGCCAAACCTACACGCCAAACTCGTTTCGATGGAAAGAAGTTCCACAGCAAGAGTTAGAGAACTACATCGACCACGTGGCACCGGAAGATATTTCTGCCGACCACACGATGTCAGGGCTTGCACGCACCAAACTCGTCAAAGACTCAATATTGTCGAAAGCCGACATTACCGAACCCGAAGGTGGCTACTCGCTCTCATTGAAGTTACAACCAGGCTATCGCGCGATTTCAGTCCCTGTCGATCAAGTCACGTCTAATTCAGGCTTCATTGAGCCGGGCGACCGAGTGGATATTCTCCTACTCGGTTCACAAGATGGTGAGCTACTTCGTTATGGCAATTCATCTCAAGGATTGTACGTTACAACGATAGTTCATGACGCAAGAGTCTTGGCATTTAATAACAAGCAAACGGCAGAATCTTATCAAAAGGCTCGGGAATCGAATGGTTTCGAAGATGGTATCCCTGACGACAGCAGTGTCTCTTTAGAAGTGACGCCCGAACAAGCAAACCAAGTGGTTCTTGCGAAACAATTAGGAAAGTTAACGCTTGTATTACGCGGGCAAAACGAGGCTCAAGATCAACCTCAACACGCAAATGCCGTGACGCTAAAAGTCATTTCTCCAGACACAACTCAGGTATTACCTGACGTGGGTTTAGTGGAATTTAGAGCCGAAAATAAAACTGTTAAAACTAATACTGGAGCTGATAACAATGGCTAATATCTGTCGTTGGTGGGGTGTTCTCCTGCTATCAAGCCTATGTGTCTCTTTTGCATCTGCAGCATCAACATTTGATGTCACGATCAATGAGGCGAGAATGATTCGCTTACCTGAAAAAGCGAAATCCATTTTCATCTCTAGCACCCATATCGCTGATTACCAAACCTTAACCAATACCAAGGTGATGATATTCGGTAAGCGAGCGGGCAGCGCTACGATCACCGTTTTGAATGAACAAGAACGCGTGATTTATACCAACAAGATTCGCGTCACGCATAATAGCCGTGAGTTCAATGAACTGGTTAAAAACAAGTTCCCAGAAGCGTCAGTCAACGCTGAATCTCTGGGTGGAAAGTTATGGCTTAAAGGTCGTGTTCCCTCTCCGATGATGGCACACAATATCGTATCGCTCGCGAAAGGCTACTTATCCCCTATTGTCGGTTCTACCGAACAACAAGAGAGCTCGAATTCACAGGGAAACAGTAACAACAGCAGTAATTCAACCAATCAAAATCAGCAGACTCAACCCAATGATGATGAGCTGATCAATCAATTGGTTGTCACCATGCCAAATCAGGTCAACATTCGTGTAAAAATCGCTGAAGTCTCAAGAAATGTATCCAATAAGTTGGGCATCAAATGGGGTTCAGTCGCTGGCGGTGTGGGGCAATTTTCGTTTTCAAAGCTGCCTAATGTCAGTAGTTGGGGCAAGCCGAGCATTACTGCTCTGATTGATGCGCTAGCAACCAACGGCATGATGTCTGTGCTTGCTGAACCTAACTTGACCGCAATGTCAGGTGAAGATGCTGAGTTTTTGGTGGGTGGGCAAGTACCGCTACCACTGATTACGGCTGACACCACTCAGATTGAATACAAGGATTTCGGTGTGAAACTGAACTTCACCCCAACCGTGCTCAGCCAAAACCGTATCAGCTTAAAAGTGAACCCCGAGGTCAGTAATGTCTCAATCGAAAGCCAACAAGTGATACACGGAACTAACTTCCCTTCTTTTACCACTCGTAGCGCCTCCACCACCATTGAATTGGCGAGTGGGCAGAGCTTCGCTTTAGGCGGGTTATTGAAATCGGAAGACATTGAACAGCTACAAAAAGTACCGCTTATCGGTGAAATACCGGTTCTCGGTAGCCTGTTCCGCTCGACTGAATTCACTCGTAGAGAAACAGAGCTGATCATCATTGTAACGGCTTACCTAGTTCAACCGACTCGTTCGGACTCAATGCCACTCCCAACCGATGGTTTAATCCCGTTGAGTGATGTTGAACGATTACTGGCACTGCCGAGAATTCAACGTAAAAGAACGTTTAGTCAAGACACATACACCGACAACCAGAAGCCTCGCTTACTGGGTGACAACGGGTTCTACTACTGAGGACATCATGAACAAATTATCCTTATTACTGCCCGCTCTCATTGCGCTTGCGGGTTGCGCGCCAACGCCTACAACCCAACAACCTTCTGTGGATGTGGTGTCCGTGACAAACAAGCTGACTTTAACACTGTCGGGTAAAACGTTATCGGCTCAAGAGAAAGATGACATCTCTGATTTTATTGCTCGTCTAGGTACGCTATCCAACTTAATGGTCAAGATTGAAAATACGACTCAGAAAGGAGAAAGCCAAAGTGAAAAAGTTAGGCTTCATCTGATCGAGTCAGGCCTCTACCCTTCTCAAATTTCAGTATCTAATCCATCGGTACAAGGTAAAGGTGATCTCACGATTTTTGTTGAATCTTATCGTGCCGAAGTAACAGCATGTGACGCGGGTAAAACACCAAGAACCACACTCAACGCTTATCGTACTCAGCGCAATTTTGGCTGTGCGAATGCCAGCGCACTGGCGCAAATGGTCGCAAATCCAAAAGACCTGATTGTTGGTCAACCCATCGACAGTGCACAAGGACAAAAAGCGGTGTCTAGCATCGATAACTACTTTGCACCACCAGCACAAAACCAACAGACAAACTCTGGTTCTTCGAATACCACGCAAGGAGGTTCGCAATGAATCAAGTACACAACTTAACGGTACTGATCGCGGCATCGGAGCAACTCGATACATTAGCGCTCACATACACACTGAATGATTTCGGTATCAACAACATCACAACCTCTTCGAATCAAGAAGATGACGTGGTGAGACAGGTACTTAAAAATGACGTTAAAACCATCTTCCTCGATGTATTGAATAGCGAATTGCCAGAATCAAAACAGGTTGTTCAGCATTTAATACAACGTACTGGGTGCCAAGTTATCGCGATTGGTCATTCAACCGAAATTTTGGCTTACCGTGGAATGCTCGCATCCGGTGCCAGTGACTATTTAGTCAACCCAGTGACACCACAAGATCTTGAACACGTCTCCTTTGCTGCTTTGCAACTCAACAACGAAAAACGAAATGAAAAAATCGTTTCCATTGTCAGTGCAAAAGGTGGCTCAGGAAGCAGCACCATTATAGCCACGTTATCGCAGCAGCTTGCCGAACTCGATAAACGAGTAACTAGTATGGACCTCGATTTTTCGATGGGTGATTTGGATTTGCTACTCAATGTCGAAGGCAACACGGCGTTGGTAGAGCTTTTACAATACCCAGAAAGATTAGAACCTCTCGTATTTGAGCGCAGTGGGATCAGTGTGTCACCCGAGCACACGCTCTTTACCGGTTATCTACCTTTAGACACCACACCATTTTGGCCACAAAAGAGTGCATTCGATCAGTTTACAAAGTTCTGCCTGCAAAGTTCAGACTACTTACTGATCGACATCCCGACCTATTCATTGCGTGACCTGGTTGGCTTTGAAGCGCTTAAAAGTGCCGATATTCGAATCATTGTGGTTGAACCTACACTCAGCTCCATTCGCAATGCAGGCCAGATAATCAAACGACTTCAAAACCAAGCAGCTTCGCAAACCATTGTGGTGTTGAACCATTGTAAGTCCGATTCAGCATCCCTTATTTCAGCCCATGATGTTAAGAAATCACTTGGTACATCTGTAGACGTCATGATTCCATTTTTGCCAAACCATTTCTTGAGCAAGTCATCGCTTGGTCAGCCTGCCCATAAAGGCAATAGGAAAGTGAAGCTCGCGTTTAACTCTCTACTTGAACTAGTCACTGGTGAGCCGCAACAAGGCAACCGCCGTTTTTGGAAGCGAGGCGCATAATGTTTGGTCAGAACACACAAGCCATAGATCCGATTGTAACGAATAGAGCTCGGTCTCATGAAGCCCTAACATCAACACCCTCAGTTCGTGAGCATTATCATGTGATTCATGAAGAGGTCATCAAGGCGATCGACCCATCGGTTGTAGTGAGCTTAAGCGCACCCGATCTTGAAGCTAGAATTGCCGAAATGGTGTCAGATATCGTGGTCTCTAAGCAGTTACCACTTGGTCACAAAGATGTCGCTCATTCAGTGGAACAATTGCTCAATGAGTTTCTAGGATTAGGCCCACTGCAGCCCTTAATTGAAGACCAAGGCATTACCGACATCATGGTCAATGGGTACCGTGAAGTCTACGTAGAACGCTCAGGAAAATTGCAAAAAACGGCCGTTCAATTTCGTAATGAAGAACAACTTCTCAACCTAGCGCGACGCATCGTCAGCAAGGTCGGGCGAAGAATCGATGAATCGAATCCATTAGTCGATGCTCGATTGGATGATGGTAGCCGTGTCAATGTGATGATCCCACCGCTAGCGCTTGATGGAACCTACATTTCCATCCGAAAATTCAATGAGAATAAGCTAACACTCAGCCAATTGGCTCAGTTTGGCGCAATGTCGAAATCGATGGTTAAGCTTATCGATATTATTGTTCGCTCACGCCTTAATGTGCTTGTTGCGGGAGGCACTGGTGCAGGTAAAACCACACTGCTCAACGCGATGTCTTTTAGCATTTCACCTCAAGAACGCATCATTACCATTGAAGACACCGCAGAACTGCGTCTACAACAGCCTCATGTTGTGCGCGCTGAAACTCGCCCAGCCAATGCCGAAGGCTTAACGCCGATTACCCAGCGAGAGTTGGTACGAAATTCTCTACGAATGCGACCAGATCGCATCATTTTAGGCGAAGTTCGTGGTGATGAAGCCTTTGAGATGATGCAGGCAATGAACACCGGCCATGATGGTTCACTGTGTACATTGCACGCAAACTCGGCGACTGACGCACTCGTTCGTATGGAAAACATGTTAATGATGAGCCAAGCGACTCTGCCTCTGTTCTCATTGCGCCGCCAAATCGCAGACACCATCGATGTCGTTATACAAGTCGAAAGAATGCGTGATGGCAAAAGACGCATTGTTTCGATCACCGAGGTGCAAGGGTTAGAAGGAGAACAATACATCACCCAAGACTTGTTCAAATTCAAGCTGTTATCGGAAGATCAACAAGGCAACCTGATTGGCGAATATAAGAGTGCTAAGTGCGTACCAAGCTTCAATGAAAAAGCCAAGTATCATCAACTCGATGCTCAACTAAGAGTAGCGATGGAGCTTGAAGCCTGATGATCCTAGTTCTCACTGTTTTTGTTTTGTTTGTCGCGATCGGGTTAATCAGGTTGAGCTCAAAGCAAGCTATCGTCAATAAGCGCTTATTGTTGGTAAGCGGCAGTCAACGCTCGCTTACAGCTGACGTTTCAATCAAAAAAATCAACCACCAACGTAGCAACAAACTGCATGCTTTCTTTTTACGAATGAGTGCATTGCTGCCAGTTTGGGATAAGTACTTTATTGTCTTATCAGCTATCGGTTTCCCAGCATCAGGCCACATGTTATTTCCCCAACTGGCAATGCATCATCAACTTTTCTCCGCTGTTGGACTTTGGGTTGTATGCACATGTGCCTTGGTGATGTACCGCCGAAAAATGCAGGTAGAAGAGTTCGAACAAGGCATCATCAATGTACTTGGCTTAATTTCTAGAGCGGTGGCTGCGGGGCTCTCAGTCCCACAAGCGATTGAACAAGTGTCAGAAACCCAACCAGGGCTATTAGGACGTGAGTTCTCCTATATTCGCGATAACTTAACGCTCGGTTTAAGCCTTCGACAAAGCCTCGATGATGCATGCGTTCGCCTTCCTTACAGCAGTTTCCGCTACTTCTCGGTCGCGTTGATCCTGAATCAATCGAATGGTGGCCAACTGCGCGACATTCTTCAAAGCTTAAGCAGAACCATGCATGACAATCGAGCGATGAGAAAAAAGGTCAAGAGCTTAACCTCGGAGCCTCGTATGACAGCCCTCTTTCTTTCTATCTTACCCTTGGGGTTATTGGGTGGTATCTATTTGATGGAACCCGCCATGATAGTCCAATTGTTCAACACAGAGTCGGGACAGCGGGTACTAACCTACGCCGTCATTAGCATCAGCTCAGGCACACTCATTTTGAACGCTCTGACTTGTAACAGAAGGTTCTCATCATGATGTATGTTGCCTTGCTTCTGTTGGGATGTGCACTACTACTCACAGTTGTCGCACACTTGTCTTCCTTCAAACGAGATGTTGTCGCTGAACGACTGACTCGCGTATCGAGCTACTCCTCTAAGTACACCACCGCTTCAAGTAAATGGCGCTTCCAAGGTGCAAAACCACGACGCCAGAAGTTAATCCTCATTGGCTGGTTGAGTCCTAATGCAGAGTTCTATTTTCTTGGCTTAAGACTACTGACGATGGTGATGGGATCTATTGCTTGGTATGTCACTCGAATCCAAGTGCTTAACATGAACTCTGTGGCCGAATGTATCGCAATCGCCATTGTGGTTGGCATCCTGTTCGACCGCATTCTAGATTGGCGTGTGAACCAAGTCCGAATGCAAATTAGCCGCGTTATTCCTGATGCCGTCGATCTGATGGTGGTATGTGTCGCATCAGGCCTAACACTCGAAGCGGTATTTCGCTGTGTCGGTGAAGAGATGCGTGCGATCTCTCCAGCATTGTCACGCGAATGGCTACTCACTGCGACTGAGATATCGGTTCTTGATTCACCACAAACGGCACTTTCAAACCTAGACAAACGAGTCCAGCTTCCTGACATCAACAATATTGTGACCACCATGAATCAATCGCTTCAATACGGCACACCTCTCGCTGAAGCGTTAAAGCTGATTGCCTCTGATAGCCGCCAATATCACTTCTTAGAGCTTGAAGAGTGGGTAGGAAAAATACCAGCCAAGATGTCATTCCCTTTAGTGGTCTTCATCATGCTACCTGTCGTGGGCATTATTGTCGTGCCAATCATGTTATCCCTTAAACAAACTCTGGGGGACTTATGAACAAGATCGTTCTCTTGGGTTTAGCGCTGATTTTGGTGGGCTGTCAGTCAACGAATAACGTTGAAAAAGAGACCTCTGAAGATATGAAAGTCGCCGAGGTTGCACTGATGAATGGCAAACCAGAAAGTGCCATGGATCTGTACCGAAAGATGCTGATATCGAAGCCTGATGACCCACAGTTACTATTGCTAATGGGGTCTGCTGCGAATCAAGCCAGTCGTTATGATGAGGCGCTGCATTATCTAAAGCGTGGTATCGAGCTTAATCAATCGAGCGCGATTTACAGAGAACTTGGCCGAGCTTGGTTGGCGCTCGGTGAGCTTAAACAAGCCACAACCGCTCTCGAAGAATCTGTCAGATTAGTCGCAACTGATGATGTCGCCCAAAACAGTTTAGGCGTGAGTTACTCGCTCAATAAGCAGTATTCAAAAGCGCGTGAATCTTACTCTCATGCCCTCAGCTTGATGCCATCCAGTAATGAGTATCGCAACAACTTAGCCATGGCTTGGATACTCGATGGTAAACCAGAGCAAGGGATTCGAATTCTGCACCCGATCTTTGTCCGAGGTGAAGCGAGCGTAAAACTGCAACTCAATCTAGCACTGGCTTATGCGCTTTCTGGAGACAGTGCGTCCGCGAAAAGTATCGCTCGTGCACATCTATCTCAACCTGAGTTCGCCAACAATAGTCTGTATTACCAAGAGCTTGCTGCTAAAACAGAGCAAGGAGAACAGTGATGCTCTCACGTCAAAAAGGTGCGCAGACCGTCGAGTTTGCAATGTTGGTGGTACCGTTCCTGATACTGATCATCGGTTTCTTTGAGATCTGCCGCCTGCTGTTGGTCAACATCATCCTTGATGTAGCCGTTAATGCGGGTGTTCGTGAGGCCAAGACACGGCCGATTAGCCCTATTTCAGACCAAGCTTTTGCCGAGACTATCGCAAAGTTCCCACTGATAGATAAGAGCAAGCTCGTCTTGGATCCATCGCCGCTATACGCCGAAAACTTCTCAGATTTAGTTAATGAGAAACCGGTATCCAAAAGCAGAGCAGTGTTAGGCGAGTACAAGGTGTCTTACTCATTTTCATTTGCCTTATTACCTAATCTATCAACTCAGTTTTCTGAGTCTATCGGCAACATGACAACCTTGAAAAGAAAGGTACTGGTTAGTTATGACAACAAATAAAACACCTCGAAAAAAACAAGCGGGTTCAGCAGCGATTGAATTCCCCTTCGTTGTACTCGCACTCATGATCATTTTGTGGGGGCTTGTTGCTACCTACCGCTTATTCAACCTACAGACTCAGCTCGACAACGTGACATATAACCTAGTCAACGCCGTTTCACTAACGCAACTGAAACCAGAGCAAGGCCCAAACGGATTACCTAATACGTTAAAGGATCAGCTTCTCGATCTCGCCGAACGTTATCTTCCGCAAGACATCAAGCGCAGCGATATTGGGTTGGTACTTGAAAGCCGTGTATTTAATACCACTGCTTCGAACTGGGAATACAAGCACATCCATGCCGGGATCATCTGTCAAAGCGACACTCCTCCCATCGAGAAACTAAAGGCACTTATCGTTGAGGGTAGCGGCGACCCTGCGTTAGTTGGAAGACCATCCACCTTGGTTCAACTCACTTTATGTGTGAATACACCGTTTGACTACAAGCGACTCAATCTTCCTAAAACACTCTCAAGTTCATCAGCCGTGATAGGAAAGCATTATGGTTAAACCAATATTCGGCAGCATTGCGCTTAAAAAACAGCAAGGCTCCATGACCATTTCATTGTTGGCGTTACTGTTTCCAGCGCTTTTCATTGCCGTTGGCACCCTGATGATCTCGGCTCAAGTAATGGTTTCAAACCGAGCAGCGCAAGCCGCCGATTCGGCCGCATTAGCGTGTGCTTTTGCTGATACAGCCACACACCCAATGATGTTGGCTTACCAAGAGTACTATAAGCCAACCCTAAAAGGCGTGAGTGGCTTAAAACCAGAAATCATAGGCTCAGAATGCCGTATTAGCCTAGGTTATTCATTATCACCCTTACTGCCCAACTTCAAATATGAGAGCTATGCAAACAAGGTAACGGCGACAGGTGGTGGTTATAAAGGTGTGGTTGAAAGCAAGCACTCTTCGATTCCAACGGAGCTGGTATTGGTACTTGATGTGTCTGGATCGATGGGTTCAAACATCCAGTCGTTGAAATCCATTTTATCCAATGCATTGAATACGATTCAATCTCAGAGCAATAACGCTAACGATTTGGATTCTGTAAGAATTTCAATCGTTCCCTTCGACTCTGGAGTCGCAGCGCAGCGCCCACATTGGTTATCCAAAGAAGCGGCCGGTATCTACTGTATCGATGGGCTTAGCTATCGCAATGGCAATTTCTCTGCAGCACTGACGGTCGACAACTTAGCGACGCTGCACTCAGAACGCCCTGTGAAGTTTACACCGCCAAGTCAATGGTTAAGCGACTGTAACCAAGACTCACCAATGCTGCCATTAACCAGCGTCTTTTCTCGCGTCCGAAACTCGATAAACAGCCTAACAGCAAATGGCGGTACTCGCTCTTTTCACGGCTTGTTATGGGGAGTGAGACAACTGATCCCTAGCTGGCAACAAGCATGGGGAATCAACGTCAGCACAGTACCTGAAACCAGAAGAAAGCTAGTGCTCTTCACCGACGGTGCTGACGAAGGAGACACGTTTGACCAACTGGTTAACGCAGGGTTCTGTACTACCGCAATCAATCAATATGGCATCGAAATGAACTTCATCGGCTATGGCGTCAACTCATCTCGAATCGCCCAATTCGAGCGTTGTGCAGGGAACCCATCACGTGTGTTTAGTGCCACGAATACCACCCAACTCAACGAGTATTTTTCCGACATTTTAGCCGTTGAATACTCGGCAACCATCAAACTCACTCAAGCATCTAATTAACAGAACTTACTTAGAAACACTGAACTTTAAACACAGTTAAAAACAATGGAGAACAACATGTTTACACGAGCCTTAGCGTTATTGGCGCTATGCCTTTCTTTACCCGCATTGGCTTATCAAGAAGGCGATTCTTTATCACCAGACGTTATCGAGAAACTGCAACTTAACAACGATGAACTGACCATTATCGACTTCTTTGCAGAGTGGTGCGTCTCTTGCCGCGAAGAGCTACCGGAAGTCAATCAACTCTACACCGAACTCAAAGGCACTGGTGTCACGTTTAAAGGCGTGGACGTTGATGAAGATGTTGAGGTTGGCTTGGCGTTTCAAAAGCAACTCGGACTGGAATTCCCTGTTGTTAACGACCCTGAACAAGCATTAATTGCCGAGTTCAAGCCGATCGGCATGCCAGCGCTTTATTACATCTATCAAGGCAAGGTTATCAAGATTCGTTTTGGTGCCATCAACCACATTAGCGACGTCATTACTGACGACCTCACCAAGATGGGAGTGCAACTGTAATGCTAATCAAAGCCACCCTTGTTGGGCTACTCGCTATTCCAATGACTGCTAATGCGGCTCTTGAACTCGATCTTAGTGGTTTAGGAAAGAAGCCCGCTGAACAGCAAGCCAACGATAGCGGAAAAAACGAAGGCCCAATCATTGAAGAAGAGATCATCTCCAGCACCGTTTATTCAAGTGGCGGTGATTATTCAAACCCAGAAGCGAAACGTGCAACCAGACGAAATATTGAAATGGTGAAACCCAAGGCAAAGCAACTGGTTATCGAACAGAAAGCACAAGAAGTAAGCAACAAACCTTCTGCTCTGGCTTTCGTTGATGAGTTTCTTGGTATTGAACCTGTAAAGCCTTGGGAAAAAGGCACATTGGCTCAAAAAGAGATGAAACCCGGTGGCCCGGTGCCTGAATTCGACGTCTTTTCTGAAAAGGTCTTCGCTTACAAACAAGGTTCCGTCGGCGGCAGTGGTGTTGGTGGCGGTGGCTGTGGTTGTAACTAACCGCTCCATCAATGAACAAATCAGTATTTAAAAAAACAAAATAAGAACAAAATGAAAAAATTACCAATTACGCTGCTGAGTGCAGCGGCAGTGGCTAACGTGGCATTAGCTGAAGATCATATCTCTGTTCATTACCTGAGCTATGAGGAATACGATGACAGAGTATCAGCCAATGACACCATGGTTTCGATTGAAAAAAGTATCGGCTTAGATTGGACACTCAACGCAGAAATAAGCTACGACAGTGTTTCTGGCGCCTCACCAGCGTGGGGACCAACGACACCTCTTGCTTCGAATGCCGACCAGATAAATCGCGCCCTAAAAACTCAACAGGCACAGAATAAAACCGACGAGGTTATTCGTGCAGGCTACGACCCTCATCGCAGTGGCTATGAAATCCAAAAAGTAGGCCTTGAAGACACCAGAAAATCCATCAGCTTAAGCGCGACCTATCGCGACACCTTACGTAATGAATGGACCTTAGGTGGCAACGCATCTCAAGAAGAAGATTATGAAAGCCTTGGCATTAACGCCAAAGGTTTGGTCTATGCCGATAGCACTAAAAACCGCTCTTACAGTCTAGGGGGCTCTGCCCTTTTCGATCAGACTCAAGCATTCGGCAAATACTCGCTGGCTTCATCAAACAGCCAAAGCTGGGAAGACATTTTTACGGGCAGTTTAGAAGCCGGATTATCACAAACCTTCACGCCGAATCTATACAGCATTTTTACTGCTTACACGGGTTACCGAAGTGGCTATTTGAGCAATCACTATTTAACGGTTCTGCGTGAAGTCGATATCAATGACGACGGTAAAATCGATGACGATGAAGTGTTCTTGGGGCAAGACTCTCGACCAGATACGCGACTCTCTGGCGGTATTAATATCCAAGCTTTTTACTCATTGTCCGACAGTCTAAAAATCCGACCAAGATACAAATGGTTTATGGATGATTGGGGCGTAATGTCTCACCAGTTAGGCGGCAAATTATCTTGGCGAGTGAGTGAATGGTTAACCTTGGCACCGGGCTATTTCTGGTACACGCAAGATGCAGCCGATTTCTATCGCGATCCAAGTAGTGCCGATCCTTCTTTTGCATCGTCAGGCTACGCGACTTCAGACCTTCGCTTAGGCAACTTCACGGCCAATGCCTATGAACTAGGTGCGAGTATCAAGGTACATAAGAAGTTACGCTTAAATGCGCTTGCTGCGTACTACGAACAAAGCAACGGTTTTGAAGCACAGTGGTGGGCTGTTGGAGCAACCTATGAGTTCTAACCTGCCCTTTGTACATCGCTTTCATGCCATGACCGTACCGTGTGAAGTGCAAATTTTGTCGATGGATTTGGCTAACATTCCAGAGGCAAGCGCAACAGCAATAGCGACTGAGATAGAGCAAAACACACGCCGATTGGAAGACAAATATAACTTCTACTGCGACGACTCATGGCTAACACAGCACATTAATCAGCGAGCATCATGTGATGTCGAACTCGATTCTGAATCTGCTGAGGTTTTCCAACACCTCGACCGATTAAGTCAACTGACCTTCGATACCTTTGATACTACGGTTGGCAGCATCAAACATCTTTTAAAACAAAAGCCGAAGATGTTGCACAGTCATGCTTTCCAAGCCCTGTCTTCTGCTTTGGGTAAGCAAGCGTGGGAGCTGAAAGGGACTGTCGATCTACAAAAGACAAGGCTACACGTCCCTGATTCCCGTACTCGTTTCGATTTTGGCGGCGTCATCAAAGAGTACGCCGTCGACCAAGCCGTAGCGATCGGCAAACAGCTCGGCGCGACGTCGATGTTAGTGAATTTTGGCGGTGACATCTATGCGCTGGGAACCAAACCGGATGGCTCGGCATTTAACATTGCTGTCTTAGATCCAAGAGACAACAAGACCCCATTTTTCGCCGTTCCGTTAACGAACGCAGCGCTCACGACCTCAGCTCACAGTGAACGCCAAGTGCAATTTGGTGACAAGACCACCTCTCATATTCTGTCAAAGCAAGATGTCGAGCAGAAGATCCTTTCTGTTACCGCTATCTCGTCGTCCACATTAGAAGCAGGCGTGCTCAGTACTTCACTGACATTGAACCCCAACATATCAGTACCTGAAGACAGCGCTGTTATCTACATCGACGATCAATTACACATTCACCAAAACACGGAGTTCCTTCATCCATGAAGTGCTACCTACTTACGTTAATTCTATTGTTTAGCGGCTTTTTGCATGCTCAAGAAAACGAGTTTCTTCCTGTTGAAGAAGCTTTCCCCGTAACTTGGGAAGCCACAGATCAAGGCGCGGTAATCAGCGTTGATACCCACAAGGGTTACTACCTGTATCAATCTCGATTTTCGTTCAAAGGTGAGTCGTCATTATCTACGTTAGAACCGAGTTATTCGCTGCCAGGTGAAAAGAAAGAGGATCCTAACTTTGGTAACGTCATCGTGTTTCACGAGCCCGTTACCGTTACTGTTCCTTACTCAGGAAGTGGGAAACTCACCGTGCGTTATCAAGGCTGCGCAGACAAAGGACTTTGCTACCTGCCGCAAAAGTTAGTGCTCGATTTACCGATGCTCGAAACCGTAGCTGAAACCTTGGTTGAGGAGCCATCAAACTCTCTATATCAAACCCTAGGTGAGATCAGTGAGGATACGAATGGCTTATCTTCGTTCCTATCCCAAGCCGGTAAGTTACAAGCGCTTCTTGTGTTCTTCTTGCTTGGTCTAGGCTTGTCCCTAACGCCATGTGTACTGCCGATGATTCCGATTTTGGCTAGCATCATCGGTGGCGAAAAAGCGATGACAGGCAAGAAAGGTGCGGCACTCTCCAGTTCCTATGTTCTGGGTATGGCGACTAGCTATGCCATGACGGGGATCTTAGTCACCACCTTGGCAAAAGGTGTCAACCTGCAAGCCGCGATGCAACAGCCTTGGTTGTTAAGTAGCTTTGCAGCGGTTTTTGTTCTGCTCGCATTGGCGATGTTCGGATTCTATGAACTCCAACTGCCTGCCGCCCTGCAGCAAAAGCTCAACAGCGGCTCAGACAAGCTTGGAGGCGGTAAGATCGCCAGTGTCTTTGCCATGGGCGCAATATCAGCCTTGGTTGTGTCACCTTGTGTCAGTGCTCCATTGGCTGGTGCCTTACTGTACGTCTCAACAACTCAAGACTGGGTGTTTGGCGGAGCGACTCTGTTCGTTATGGCGCTTGGTATGGGCATACCGCTTATCGCGATCGGCGCAAGTGGCGGGCGTCTGTTATTAAGAAGTGGCGCGTGGATGGTTTCAGTTAAACAAGTGTTTGGCGTGCTGCTGTTAGCTGTTGCTATCGTCCTGTTGAGCCGCTTTGTTGCTCCATCAATTATTATGATCTTATGGGCGCTGCTTGCTATCGGTTCCGGTGTGCATTTCGGTGCTTTAGAAGCCGCACAACCGGGTTGGGCGCGTACTCGTAAGTTTTCTGCTTTGTTGCCACTGGGTTACGGCCTCATTCTATTTGTCGGATTTTTCTTAGGTAATACCGATCCTCTGAACCCACTAGAAAACAGGGAGTCAGTCCAATCCATTGCGATCACTCCCTTTGAAAAAACAGACTCTGTTATTCAGCTAGAACAACAGTTGCAGACCGCAGCGAGCAGTGACCAAAAGATGCTAGTCGACCTTTACGCAGATTGGTGTGTGTCTTGTAAAGTGATTGAAACCAACGTGTTCAACGACCAACAAGTGAGCCAAAAACTTAAAGAGTGGAAGACAATAAAACTTGATGTGACAGAAAGCTCTCCAGAGCAAATGGCATGGCTCAATGATAAGAATGTATTTGGCCCTCCAGCGATTTTCTTTTACTCACCCGCCGGCGGTGAAATAGAGCCTGCGCGAGTCATGGGGGATCTTGATAAAGAGGGCTTCAATAACAAACTCAAACTTGCCAATAAGCTCGCTTACACACGAACGACAGAAGCTGATAGCCTAACGAATTAAAAACACACGCTAGATAAAATCAAAATCGCCCAATCATAAATTGGGCGATTTTTTCTTTTGTGGTTTACAGATATAAGGCAATTTATTCTGGGCTTTCTAGCTGCTCAATCACCGTTTGAGTCAATTGCTCAGTATACAGATTGATCTTCCAGTGTTCTGGACTCCAACCTTTGACAAAACGTTGAAAATCAGCCCACGCCACATAGAACATTGGTCGCCAAGCGGCTTCGATTTCATCAAACGAAAACTGTGGCTGATAGTACGTCAATGCCTCTTCCAAGTATCGGAAGTAAGTCTCTAACATCTGTGATTCAAGCTCTGCACAATCTTGCGCCCTCACTGCGCTGCTCATAAATAGAGCCACGTCTTTCATCGCACAACCATGACCCACATATTGGAAATCGACGGCAGCTGCGTTTTGGCTTTCTGAATCAAAACAGAAATTGGCAAGCTTGGCGTCGCCATGTACCAAAGTTTGATATGGACATTCTTTTAGTAAACGGTCGATGTGCTTGGCTTGGTTCTTCAATGGTAAGTCAGTCAACGCATTAAACTCATCAGGGCGTGTGTCTAAATGCCAGTATGTGCCGACTTGCCACAATGATGCAGACTGCTCTTGGTCGATATGGATGTACTTTGCATGAAAGTTAGCGAGCCATTTAAGAGAAGCATCGCGTTGTTTTTGCTCTTCTAGTGTGTAACCAGACGCCAGTTCAGGCTGAGTCTCTTTGGTTGCCAGATCGTAAGAGGCAGCAAGCACATCAAACTGAGAGATCAACGGAAAGCCGATTTCGGCCAAGTCTTGCATCACAATCAGCCACTCGTTTTCTTGTAACTCACATTGCAACCCTACAGGTACAGGGCAACGCTCATCCCACTCTTGGGTAAACGACTGATACCAAGCCGTTTCCACTTGGTAAGAGTGCACCTTTCGTTGGTGAGAGAGTTTGGTATTCCAACCCTTTGGGTGTTCTGCTTTATCTGGCAACGCGACATGTTTAACAATCACACTTTTCAGTTCAGCATGGCCTTCTTGAGAAAAGACCAAGCGAACTAACTCGCCATATCCACCCCACAGGCGTTGAATCACTTGGACATCAAACCCTTCATGACAACCCAACGAGGTCGCTATTTTTTGATAAAGATCAGGCTGATTTTGACTTGAACTCGCTTCAGGTTGAGCCCGATTATTTGACGATATTGATTGAGACATATTACTCGTTGCTATGCTTTATCAGGTAGAAGATGTGGCCACTGTGGCTGCCTATTCATGTAGTGAACGACATAGCTACAAACTGGCACAATTTTAAAACCTGCTTGTTCAATTTCAGGCAGTACCGACTCCATCATCACCTTACCGAAGCCCTTACTTTGAAGCTCATCAGGAATACGTGTCGATGTGATATGTAGTACATCTCCGTCCTTTTGATACTTAACAACCGCGAACTGGTTGGGTTTTAGCTCAACTGTGATCTGGTTCGCTTCTTGAACCCATTTTGTTGCGTGCATTCTCAACTCCTGAAAATAATTGATACGACAAACAATAAAAATTTGAAGTATTCATTCCTTGTAATAGACTAACTCAAGCTCATACAAATAGAACTAAGTACTTGCAAACAAAGTAAATAACTCTGTGCCACCGGCTTAATAACGAATTAGTAAAGATAAAGGCACTCTATAAAACCATGCAGGTACATTTAGCCAGCATATGTAATTGCACTTAATTTATGTAATTGCACCTACTAAATCTAGCACGTATTTGCCCCTTATTAGTAAGTTACCAATATAACAAACAGACGCATGTTGGCGCATGGAGAACATATAATGAACGCACCACTGAAGAAGCCTTTGGAGCATAATCAGGCACTTCAAGATCCTCGTAACCGCACCGTTTCTACGTTAAATAGCACCGATGCACTGGCTATGATAGAGCACGGTAGTGAACTAACATTAAATGTATCGACTCCAGTTGGTACTAAGTTTCTCGCCACCACCAAATTTATCGGTACACACAGTGATAACTGCATTGTGGTTGAGGTTCCCGACGTATCCAACGACGATCTGAGCTTTTTCTTCCAAGAAGGTTTTTGGATGACAGCTCGTGCGTACTCTCTGCGAGGAGAAGGCGCTCTTATCCACTTTAAAAGCCAAATTCACCATAGGATTGGAGATCCCTTCCCTATACTTGTGCTTTCAACACCAAGCTCGATGCAAGTAACCCAACTGCGTAAAGAGACACGCTACGAGGTGAACTTAGCTTCCAGAATCATCTTCAACGATCAACGAGCAAACTGTGAGATTAGAGACTTATCGAAAAGTGGTTGTCGTTTTGTTACCTCACCTACTTCTCGTGCGATTCAAATTGCCGATCGAGTATCTATTGAAGTTACACCTGAGAACTACAATGGCCCACTTATACCGCCATTGAAAGGCATCATCTGTAATCTCCAAAAATCAACGCACTACGCTCGATACGGGGTAGAATTTGATGATATTGGCCGCTCTAATGCCAAACACTTATTGGCGAAGCTGAAGTTCGATGGCACCAAGCTCTGTTTGCGAAATAGGTAAAGTCATTTAGCACATTGCTTTCACCGAATACCGTAAGCAGACCAGATACAGACGACTTAATAGCGAGCAAAGTCGCAATCAAAAAAGCCATCGATTTTTATGTCGATGGCTTTTTAGTTTTGTTTATTTGTCTATTTGTCTGATTTTCAAACACTTATCTAATTAAAAAGCTAGCTGGGTCTATAGATATTAGACTATTTACGCAGTGCGTTCAGTTTAGCTTGAGCGATACCAAAGATAGTATCGATTGGATAACTACCTTCGTCACTCGCCTCACCGGCGGCTTTGCCTGTAAACAGCTCAATCGCTTCGGTCACATGGTCGATAGCCCAAATATTAAACTCGCCCTTTTCAACCGCTTTTACGATGTCATTACGCAGCATCAGATTGTGAACATTTGAACGTGGGATGATCACCCCTTGCTCATTTGAACGTCCTTTGATTTCGCACACATCAAAGAAGCCTTCAATTTTCTCATTCACACCACCAATAGGCTGGGACTCACCGAACTGGTTCATCGAGCCGGTAATCGCGATGTCTTGACGGTTCGGCTGCTTAGAGAATGCAGACACTACCGCACAGAACTCGGCCATACTCGCGCTATCACCATCGACGCCACCGTACGATTGTTCGAAAGTGATATTGGTAGTAAGCGGTACTTTCGCTGTCTTACCAAATACCGAAGAAAGGTAAGCCGATAAGATCATCACCCCTTTCGAGTGAATACTGCCACCTAGGTCTACGTTTCTCTCTATATCAATCACTTCACCGTCACCATAAGCCGTGGTTGCCGTGATCCGGTTCGGTGCGCCAAACATATGATCAGTCGTACTGAGTACAGACAGCGCATTGACCTGCCCAACCGCCTGACCATCCACATGAATCAGTGTTGTACCGTTGGTGAAGGTTTCCATGACGCTGTCTTGCAGTCGCCCGACACGCATCTGTTGGTTAGATAGCGCTTGGTCGACATGCGTAGCACGAATCAGGTTCGACTTCGCCCCTTTCGCCACGTAGTTTGACTCACGAAGCAGGTTGGCAATGTGTGCCGAGTGCAACGACAACTTACTTTGGTCACCCGCCTGACGAGAACTGTGCTCAATGATGCGAGCAATCGCTTTGCGATCACAATGCAGCATGTTGTTGTCGTGCACGATGCTTGAAATGAAGCGTGCGTAATGCATTTCAGAATCCGCAGTACGCTTCATCTCATCTTCAAAATCGGCCGTCACACGGAACAATTCACCAAACTCCGCATCGTAATGTTGCAGTAGTTGATAAGTTCGATAATCACCAAACAGGATGATCTTAACGTCCAATGGAATAGGCTCAGGATCAAGCGATACCGCCCCCGTTAACGTGACCTCTTTTTCTAATGACGTGAAGCTCAATTGACGCGAACGCAGCGCGCGCTTCAAGCCTTCCCATACATAAGGTTGTTCAAGTACTTTGACCGCATCCATCAGCAAGACGCCGCCATTGGCTCTATGTAAGCTACCTGCGCGGATCAAAGAGAAGTCTGTAAATACGGTGCCTTTGAACGTTGCCGTTTCGACATAGCCAAACAGAGAGTGATAATTCGGATTCTCTTCCACCACGATCGGCAGAGTCTCCTCCTTCTGGCTCACAATCACGTTCACCTTGTAGCGACGTGGCATTTTCTTGTCCAAAGAGGCGGTTGCAACTTCTGCTTGCTCTGTACTCTCTTCTAAGAAAATATCTGCGTTGTCGACAATGTCTTTACGCAGTGCTGTCAGGTACTTTTTAATATCAGGATATTGGCTGTAATCTTGCTTCAACTGCTTGATGAAGTGGGTAATAACATCTCGCGCCGTATCATCATTCAACTTTTGAACTTTCTCTGTGTACGTCTCTTCAAGCTCGGTCAGTTCACGAGAAATGGTCCGCAGCCCGACTTCCAATCCATCAATGGTTTTATCGAATTGATCTTGCTCTTCTGGCGTGAGTAAGTCGAAGCTCTCTTCGGTATGAAGATCATCGCCATTCATCGCGACAAATTGGTAGTCACCCTGAGTCGTGATCGTCAGGTTAATGCCCTTATCTTTTGCTTCTTGACTGATCGCTTCTAACGCCGCTTGTTGCTTAGCGGCCAACTGATTTTTTAATCGGTCAGCGCGGTTAAAGTACATCTCGTTATCGAATGCGAGTGGCATTGCTTTAAGAAGCTTACGCATCAGCTTTTCAATATCTTGCTTCAAACTGCTGCCAACACCACGAGGTAATTTCAGCACCTTAGGTGTACGAATGTCTTCAAAATTCGCGATATAGCACCAATCAAAAAGCTCCTGTACTTCTTGAGGATGTCGGTTTAGGTAGCGCAAGATCATGGTGCGTTTACCAAGACCATTTCGACCTATCGCATAAATGTTGTAACCCTTTTCCTTGATTGACATCGCGAACTCAACGGCCTTTTGTGCGCGTTCTTGCCCGACGATTTCGTCAATTGGAGCCAGTTCTTTGGTCGACTTACATGGTAGCTTATCGAGTTCCGCTACCTTATACAGCTGTTCTGTATTGAGTCTTTGCATCGCCATCGCCGCCTCCTTAGTCCTTCATTACTTGGGTGTAGATAAAATCAGTGTAGATGTAATTACCTATAAATTTAGTGACTTACGCTGCACAGCTGTTCAACTGAACAAATAACACTCAATTTACCCCGTTTTTAGCAATAACGAGAGATTTAATTCACCAACTTAGCATGTGAATGATTTTAATTTGCAATTGATAATAAATATCATTAACATTTTAGGATGTTTAAAATTAAGGATGTGGACATGGAAATTGAACGCTGCTGGATGCACTACCTAAAAGCTGAACAGTTAATGGAACAAGGTCATTGGCCCGAAGCACAGCGCCTCTATAATGATGTTCTCACCTCTCTTCCTCATCACATCCAAAACGCGGCATACCAAAGTGACATCAAACCCTGCCAGTTTGCTTGCTTAATTTCAGGCCTTAGAGACGCCAGTGTCGCTCAATCCGAGATTCTCAATCGTTTAGGCCAGCACCAACAAGCCTTCGATACCTTGAACCAATCTTATGCATTGATGCAATTTATCTCTCTTGAAGGTACAGAGTTGATTCAACGTACCTTTAGGTTATTGGAAAAGCAGAGCGAAGATTTACTCAATCACCTGATCGCATTTTGCAGTGCTCAGCGCAGCTCACATTGGATGCTCGAGCTAGAACAAATTCAACGCGCTCATCACCATTTTGGGCAGCTTAAAACCACTTCAGAAGTTCAATCTTCACCTAATGTCTTAAATTGATAAGGATATATCATGTCGGACCGGGCCATTCTTAAAGTTAATAATCTCTCCGTTAAATTCATAACCAATGATGGAATCATTGATGCGGTAAAAAAGATTAACTTTACTCTTAATTCTAGTGAAACCTTGGCCATTGTTGGCGAATCGGGTTCAGGTAAATCTGTCTCTTCCAACGCTTTAATGCGTTTGCTTCCTGATAACGCCATCATTGATGCTCAATCGGAAATCGAATTTGAAGGTCAGTCGATACTCAAAAAGACTGAACGAGAGATGCAGTCAATTCGTGGTGACAGGATCGGAATGATCTTTCAAGAACCAATGACCTCTCTCAACCCATACCTGCGCGTGGGCACACAAGTGGCTGAAGCCATTATGTGTCATCGTAATGTATCGAAATCAAAAGCAAAACAGCGCGTGTTAGAGCTCTTCAATCTGGTTCATTTACCAATGCCAGAGCAGGCTTACACCAAATACCCGCATGAATTTTCGGGTGGTCAGTTACAGCGCATCATGATCGCAATGGCACTGATCAATGAACCGGATATTCTAATTGCCGATGAACCCACCACTGCATTGGATGTGACTGTTCAGGCGGAAGTACTTTCTCTTATCAAAGAGATTCAAGGCAAAATGGGGATGGCGATTTTGTTCATCACCCATGACCTAGGCGTCGTGAAACACTTTGCCGACCGTGTACTCGTCATGTGTAAAGGAGAATTGGTTGAAGAAGGGCAAACGCAAGAGCTGTTCGATAACCCTAAGCACGACTACACGCGCATGCTGATTAACTCGATTCCGAAAGGCGCTAAGGTTCCTGTTGAAGCGACAGCCCCAGAGTTATTGTGCGCTGACGACATCAGAGTTCAGTTCTTGGTCAAATCACACTTTATCAAAAGTAAAAGCCAGTACTTCGAAGCCGTAAAAGGCATTTCGTTGAATCTTAAGCAAGGCGAAACGCTAGGCATTGTTGGTGAATCTGGATCAGGTAAATCGACCCTTGGACGTGCATTAATCGGCTTGCTGCCAAGCAGCGGACGCATCGTTTACAAAGGCCAAGACGTCAGCTTATTGAACGACAAAGAACGTCACAAGCTTAAGAAAGATGTTCAGATGGTGTTCCAAGATCCTTATGGTTCTTTATCACCACGGATGACGGTTGGGGAGATCATCACCGAAGGCTTAACGGTGCATCAACCTCATCTATCCAAGAAAGAGAGATTAGAAAGAGCTCGCAAAGCGTTGATTGAGGTTCGTTTAGAGCCAAACTCAATTAACCGCTATCCGCATGAGTTCTCTGGAGGACAAAGACAACGTATCGCGATTGCTCGCGCGCTGATTCTTGAACCTTCTTTTATTTTGCTGGACGAACCAACTTCGGCACTCGATCGCTCAGTACAACTGACCGTGATTGACCTACTCAAAGACATTCAAGCCAAGCACAATATCGGCTTCCTGTTCATCAGCCATGACCTCTCGGTAGTGAAAGCACTGTCGGATCGTGTATTGGTGATGCAGAAGGGTGAAGTGATGGAAGAAGGGTCTGCAGAAGAGATTTTCAATGCACCGAAAAATGACTACACCAAGAAGTTAATCGCAGCGTCATTCGACTTAGAAAATAAATCGAAAAAAAATGCCGCGTAAAGGGAACTAATCAAGATTAACAGCGTCTTATAAGTACATTCTGAATAATCTCCTAATGGATTGAAATCTAGAATAGATATAGCAAAACTGGTTTGGCCGCCAAAAGAAAAATGTCGCATGGATGCGGCATTTTTCGTTTCTGGCGTATATGAAGAATCAACTCAATGATTCGAGCCAGTGATTATGAAGGTTTTCTAAAATTGACGGACTTTAAACAGGGTTAGCTGATAGTCGAGTCGCAGAGCGGCTTCGTTCAACTCGTTTTTGGACAAAAACGCGTTGGGTCAATTGCTCTACTAAATGACGCTCGGATAACGTCTGGTATCTAACTTTCTTCCTCGTCAAATCTAACGGAAATGTCTCAATGAATTTTAAGTCAAATATAGCGAATAAAATATGTCCAATGGGAGTGGGTAAAGTGATGAAGGATTATTAATCACTTGATTGATCTTATATCGATGTTAAATTCTTGTAAAAATAATCCCGCTCATTTTTAGACATTATCGGGTTGCAATTTTACAGAGTTTTGAAATCCTTCATCTGAACATAAATGAACATTTAGGCACAGAAAATGAAGACCACCGCACACCGAGGACTCTACCAGTCAAGCACCAGAAAACACCCTTTCTACTTTTAAAAAAACATCGTGATTGGCTGTGAATGGATTGAAATTCACATTCAGATCAGTGCTAATCAGATCCCAATTGTCATCCACGACAAACCCTTTACCGATACTCTGGCCAAGCAGAAACGGTTAGTTGCGAACAGAGTAAATGGCAACGCAAAACCAATACGAAAGTAGTCCCTATTAATCAGTTTCGCGCTGAGAGGTTACTTGCCGTTATGACCGTAGCTCCCTCGGTTCGAGAACCTCTGACCTTAAGGTACTATTGATGATCTTACTAGGGCGTGTTGATCTTTCATGAGTGTTTTTTGAACAGCATGGTAAAGAGTTATAATTTGCTTCGCCAAAAGTAAAACCATAACCAATACCATGCCAAGAACAATGCTAACTGATATTCGCTGGGAACTGCTACTCCAAGTTATGAAAAGTACAGGTCGTATTTACGATAAAACTGAACATCGAATGACATTTGAAGGAATACTTTATCGAATGAGAACAGGTATTCCTTAGCGAGATCTACCCTCTGAGTTTGGAGAGTGGAGTACCGTTTACAGACGATTTAATCTTGGGTCAAAGAAAGGGATTTTAGATAATATTTTCAAAAGCTTATCTAGTATGGCTGATTTTGAATGGGTGTTTCTTGATGGCTCTATAGTTAGAGCACATCAGCATAGTACAGGTGCAGCTACTGAAAGTTCAGAGCAAATAGGAAAAAGTCACGGGGGCAACTCAACCAAAATTCACTTAGCCGTAGATAGTGGTGGCCTGCCGATTTGCTTTGATTTATCAGAGGGACAACGCCACGATATAGTGCATACCGAAAGCTTAGTTGAGCAACTCGATGAAGTTAATACCATCGTTTATGATAAAGGATATGACAGCGAACCTTTCCGTACTTTTGTTAAGGAACATGGCGGAGAAACGGTAATTGCTAAACGCAATTACGGACAAGATATAGACAAAGGCAGTATGGATTGGTGTCTCTACAAGTATCGTCACTTGGTCGAAAATTCCTTTGGGAGAATTAAGCATTATCGAGCTGTTTCAAGTAGATATGACAAGCTAGAAAGGAATTATGCCAGCATGTTATCGCTGGCATTCATGTTAATGTGGCTACCGATGTATTGTTGAACGCGAAATGTACAGCAAAGATCAACACGCCCTAGTCATAAAGTATACGCTTAGCTTCATGAGCAAAATGGTACAATCCCTCTCATTTTTCTCAGATAGACAATGCCTGTTCAGCAGAGGTTCAAGTTAATGAAGGCAGCGCAGACAGAAGCTCGATAACTGCTATTTTAATATAAATTAAACTAGATATTACTCATCAGATTTTATTTAATGTAATACCACTTTCATATTAAAGTAATAACGCTGCTATGCCGGAAATTAATGAACCCATTTTTAGCAATTCAGATCTTTTAAACAAACATTTTGATCCAGATGCTATTAAGTCGCCAATTGTTCCAATTTATGCCACTTTTTCACATAAAGAAGAACACTCATTGCGGTCGAAAATGCATAGCCACTCTAAAGGGCAACTGGTTTATACTAAATCAGGCACTGCCATTGTCAGGTTAGAAAACAGCACCTACTCTATCCTACCCAACCAAATGATTTGGATTCCTAGTGGTATGATTCACAACGTTATTCTCAAAAATGACGTTGATTTTCGTGCTGTTTATATTAACCAAAAGCAATTCCCTCAACTATCGAAAAACTTCGAAACGTTTTTCGTTTCAGCGTTATTAGAAGAAATTATTGAGACTATTTGTTCATCATCATTTCACACTGATTGGATGGCAGGAACAGAGTTTCATTTACAATCGATTCTGATCAGGGAGATACAGAAATCTTCAAGTACACCACAGTGGCCTGCATTCCCTAAGGACCAGCGGGTGTGCAATTATTTGTTGAAGTTTCAGGAAAAAGGCGAAATGTTTCCTCGATTAAATGAGCTTGCTTCAAATTCTGGTGCATCCGAGAGGACAATACATCGTTTGTTTGTACAGGGTACTGGCATGAGTTATCAAAAATGGCGCCAGCAGGTTCGACTGATGCTAGCAATAGAATTGCTCTCAACTAACAAGTTGATAACCGAAATTGCTCATCATCTTGAGTTCTCAACTACTAGCGCGTTTATTTCTTTTTTTAAGAGTTACCAGGACATTACGCCTAAGAAATACCGTGATCTTCTCGCTAAATCAGGATCTAATGGTTACTTTTGTTAAGTTAACCATCTGATGAACCATAATGTAGCCATACCTATAATAAGTGTGAATGTGGAGCTGCGTGTTTTCCACATAATTAGTATTGCAACTATCGATGAACACAGTTTTGGTCCACCATCTCCTTCTAACACAGATGGTGAGGCCATCAAAGCAGGAACAATCAATGCCACAATTGCTGTGGCCGGGATTAGTTTAAGCCATTCGGCAGCAGTATCTGAAAACTGTATTTTGTCATTAAGCCAAAGGAATGAATATCGAAGCAAGAAAGTTCCAATTGTACTTATGATGAGAACCACCCAAATCATATTATCTGTCATGATAACTCCAAACTTTCTCTACGCAACCTGGCCTTTGTATATATCCCGCCAGCGAGTACACCTACGACAATCGAAAACAAAAAGCCTAAGTTATATGACCAGTGGCATGTGAACGATGAAGAGATCCCCGCAAAGCAAGTCGCCACGACAATAGCTCTGTTTTTTAGCATTGGTATGAGTAGTGAAATGAAGCATAAGGTAATTGCAAACTCTAAGTCCCAATGAGCTGGAATTAAGGAGCCACCGAAGATGCCAACAGCCGTACCTAACTGCCACACTAACCACATAGGAAATGCAGTACCAAAATAATATATGGATTTTTCTTTCGCCGTCATCTTATGGTCTTGGCAACGAAGGAATGTTAAGGCGTAGGTTTGGTCTATAAGGACATGGGCTGCCGCTATCTTACTTGCTGGGGTGAAATGGAGTTTAAGTTGGGATAAACCTGCACTGTAGATTGAGTATCTAAAGTTAATTGCAATGTGAGTTATGATCACAACTAATGGAGCTGCGCCATTAACCATTAAAGATGCCGCAGCGATTTGAGATGCCCCTGACATCAATAAGATTGAAGACATTTGGGCGACAAAAGGTGTCATTCCCGCTTGTATTGCACTGACACCTGTTAAGATGGCAAATGGTAATAAACCAAGTAATAGAGGCATTGCATCTCTACAACCGATTTTAAAAATTGAAATCAACTTCATGATTCAGTTCTCCTTAATAAACCTTACCCTTGGTCCGGAATTTCAGGGATAAGGTTTGAGGGGGGAGGAAATTATCTTAGACTACTTTAGAGATCTCATAAGGTAGCTCGTTGCTTTTTGCTATAGCGTGTTTTAATCGAAGAAGCTGATTGTATTTCGCCATAGATTCAGTTCGCGCAAATGAACCAAACTTCACTTTTGGACAGTTCAATGCAACAGCTAGATCTGAAATGCTGGTGTCTTCTGTTTCTCCAGATCGTCTTGAGATAACGATGCCGTAATCGGCTTTCTTAGCCGACTCTACAATGTTCAGTATTTCACTTAATGTACCAATCTGATTCGGCTTAACTAAAATGGAGTTCGCCATATTCATTGATAAACCAAGTTCAAATCGTTTTTGATTTGTAGTGAATAAATCATCACCGACCAACTCAATTTGATCACCTAGCAGCTTCGTAAGTTCAATCCAACCATCAAAATCATCTTCACCCAGTGGGTCTTCAATCAATGTAATTGGGTATGTTTCACATAGCTTGACGATGTATTGAATAAACTCATCGGTACCAAGAGCTCGGCCTTCTGCAGTTAACTGATATTTACCATTTTTAAAGAACATCTCCGCAGCAATATCCATGCTTAAGCAGACATCAACACCAGGCTTATAGCCGGCAGTATTAATTGCTTCTAGGAGCAGTGAAAGGCCTTCCTCATTGGATTTAAGTGCCGGCAAGAACCCACCAGTACCAGAAACGCCAGTACACATCCCACGATTGATAAGAATTGATTTTAGAGCTAAATACACATTCTTACCAACTTGCAGAGCAGACTCTAGGTCAGTCGCCTTCAGGGCGATTATCTGATAATCCTGAAAATCACAATTACCGTCACCATGCATACCTCCAGAAAGCATTGAGAAGATTGGTTGGGGAATTGACTTTTCTTTGCCTTGGCTGATGTAATCGCAAAGTGACAGATCTTTTTGTACGGCTGCGGCACGCGCTACCGCTAAAGAAACCCCCAGAATAGAGTTGGCACCTAGCTTACTCTTATTCATTGTTCCATCTAACGTAATTAGCATGTGGTCTATCTCTTTTTGAGCAAATGGAGACATGCCGCATAGCTTTGGCTTAATTGTATTTTGAACGATTTTAATTGCACTCAGTACGCCTTTACCATTGAAGCGTTCTTTATCATTATCACGAACCTCAATAGCTTCATATTTGCCCATTGAACAGCCGGCAGGGATCATGGCTCTACCGCTTTTACCACTGTCCAATACAATTTCTACTTCGAGAGTTATATCAGCTCTAGAGTCAAATACTTCACGAGCTAGTACGTCAATGATTTTAGACATTCTTATTTCTTACCATTATTTGATTCAAAATCACTAATCGTTCGAGCCAATTGTCCGTTCGGTAGTGTTAGAGGAGTTATTACAGCGTCACAATAGAGGCCCCAGCTAGCAAGAATTGCTGAGTGACCGCCTCGACCACCAGCAACCACTAAATCAATATCGTGGGTACTACGTGTGGCTGGAACTGGATCCATGCCTTCAAAGTGCGCGGGTCTAACAGGAACCAAGCCTTTTCCGTTCACTGCACCTTGGGGGTTGTGAATGTTGTTGTGTAGATATTCACGCAGATCATCCTTACTCCAACCAGCATCTTGAAGAATTTGGGAGTGGTCTGGAGTAAGTACAATCAAAATACGTCCAGGGATATAAGCATTCATACGCCCCAAGTGCGTAGCACTATCGACGATGACTTCAAGCAAGCTGTCTGCAGTTTGGCTCAGGAAGTCAACTACGTCAGTAGGTGGTTCAGCTTTCATTAGGTAAACCGTAGTGGCATCTCGGTCAAACTTCTCTTCATTCATTGTTGCCCATGGGCTGTCAGTTAGGCTCTCAGCGAAGCAATAAGAGAATTCAACAGGCGAGCCAAGACAACCTAGATCTGCTTTACCCGGATAAGCACGGCAAACATTTAGGATTGTAAGGTTTACTGCACGGCCGATGGTTGCATTGGCTCTGAAGCCCGGGCCCATGCAACCTTGACCTGAACTAATGCCTAGCTCTTTAGCAATAGGTCCACTCACAAGGACAAGGTTTCCGCCGTTATATGAGGTAGTGATTGATTGCTGGAAATTGAAAGCTGGATCTGTCATTGCACGGAAGGTTGCAATGACAATAGGTAAAAACTTAGGTTCGCAACCAGCAAGAATACTGTTGACTACGACATCATGAACGGTGATGTTCTTACCTGATGGACCGGCTTCTGGAATAATAACGGTATCTAGCGGTTCTGCGCAGTAACTCATCATCGCTTCAAAACGTTCCGTTGTAGGTGGAATAACAGGTAAACCATCACCAATTGATTGCCCTTCATAAACCTTCATTAACGAATCAAGGTCTTCATAAGGCATCATTTTGTTAGAGAGTGATGCACGATCTAGATCCATTTTTGGATTAAGTTTTGCTGCTGCTGTTAAATCTTTTCCATGAGCAGTTAAAGATTCAAGCGCATAAGCTCTCTTACCTTCAATCTGCTGTTTGATGTCATTTACAGTACTCGCTTGATAGATATCTAGGTGACAAATGCATAGTTGACCTGCACGATAATGCGCAACATGTTCAGCCAAATGATCACCTGGTGGAGATGCAATGAGTAGTGTTGGGATACCCTTTCTTTCAAGTTCAATTGAGAGAATGGTCGTCATTACCGATGTACCCATATCAGCAAGAGCCACAACTGCCGCAGTATAGTTCTCTTTAGCGAGTATTGCTGCAAGTTCACGCATTTGCTGTGTCATAGTGCCACGAACAGACTGGCGAACATGTTCAATATTATTAATTCCGTTGTCCTTAAAAAAGGCCTCAAGGCTAATAAATATTTCTTTATAATTACAGAAGCTTAATTTTGTATTATCAAAGAATAGTACTTTACCTTCCTTAAGTGACTGAATACTTGGTCGGGGTGCTAATTGCAACTCATCAATTTTATTTTCACCACGTGGGTCAAAAATAGAAATAGCCAATTCGTTGTTCATGATAATTTTTCTTTCTTGTGAGGTTTTCGATGAGAGTAATGTTAACAGTGACAGTTGAGTTTAAAATATAAAAAACATGCCGCTTTATAGTGAAAGTAAGACAATTTCGGTTACGGATGATTTTTAATTCCAAATCAATCGTATTAAATTATTTCTTAGTAAAAACTGAGTTTTTTACATATTCCATATTAAACTTCTTGTTTTTCTGTTAAAAGACACACATTTACTATAAGATTAAAAAGATAATTATCACATCTACAACTCTTTCTGGGTGGAGGTGCCAATGAATAGACTATATACATACATCAGTGCAATTAACTCTAACAACTCACTCGTTCGAATTATTAATAAGATAGAAAAAGTACAAAAAAAATTGGATGATGAAGGGGTTATTGAGGAATGTGAAATAATTTATGAGTTCGACAACAGTGTAAAGGTATTATATAAGATGGAATCAGATAGTTTTGAATCTGACCAAGGCTGTCAAGAGTGCTGGATAAGTTATAAAGTGTTAAATAATGGGGAATACTATATTTCCCCTGCGAAGAAACATTTTTACAATAAATGCCAAGAAGCATTTTGGATCAAAATGCAATCTAGGCTGTGATGTTGTTATATTAAATAACTACTGACATAAACCTCTGGCAGTATTTTAAGCCTGAATTATGCAAGCATAAATCAACTCGATTTTAAACAGTCACTTTATCACCGTTAATATTGATAAGTTGTTCGTTTTTAAACAAAGTCAAAACGTCTTCATCAAAGTTATCAAATATTGGTATGTTGATCGCCATTGCAGACTCAAACAGGATTGGGTCCACGGTATTACAGAAAATCGCCGCGGGAGCATTACCATTTTGAAATGCGTCATAAATTAAAAATGGGGCCATTGTTCCCCCTTTACCGCTTGGACATACCAATACCTTTCCTGCAAGTGAGTGTCCACATAGAGGGTGGTTTTGGATTAACAGCGCACCTGTTTGTGGATCGAAGTCACCTATAAACGAAAATGGTTGCTCTACGATAAACGCTTTTGCGGTAACATGGCCCGAGTTCAAAGGCCTTGCATGTAGTTTCATTCTTTCACCTGACGTTGTTATTTAACGTAGTAATGATTGAACACAATTTTCAATATCAGTAACTCCTACAGAGATACGGCTGTTGCTTAATTGCGTTATGTAGTGTGCTGCTTTCATAGAAGATGTCATCAATGTTTCAACATGAACCGGAATGGGTGAATCAGGTATGGTTGACATACATGTGCTGACCATCATGCCACCAGCCGTTTCAATAATCTTTGCGTAGCCCATTACCTTAGCAAGTTGATATTGTTGATGCGCTAAACCGATCCATAAATGACGATTGCTTGGAATCAATTTACCTTTAAGAAGGTTAGCAATTAAGCGAATTTCTTGAATGGATAGGTGTGGGCACCCTAACACTACCATATCTGTTGACGTGAGTTCGCGCTTAAGAGTGATTCTTTCGTCATAAGGCAATACAGAAATTGCACGACTTATCTCATTTGTTTTTGGTGAGTATTTGGCAATAGATTGACGTAATACTTGCCGATCTATAGAAATCTTCTTAATCGGGGTTCGTCCACCTAGAGCATCTTTAAGGCTGTTTGCTTCAGGTGTCACCCCAGGTACATGACATACCCCAACAGATCCCGTTACCGTAAGAGGTATCATTATTTGTTTTAAGTAATCCATGCTTAGATTACGGTCGATACCTTCGATAACTATATTATGTGCCTTGGCCTCCGTACCTAAGTAATAACCTATCGCACTCAGTTCTGACTTCGATAATTGATTGGCATCTACCCCATCAAATGTCACATGAACATCAGCTAACCGGTTAGCATCTAAAAATAAACCATAATATGGGGACCGGCCTGTTATTGCTGCCGCCAAAGTGAGTAAGGCGCCATCGCGGTTACATCTAGCCCCAATAGTGGAATTCACCAAAACCTGTCCACCAGAGCCAATCCAAGAAATGTAATCACCCTTCTTAGGTAGGTTACCAACCATAGCAGGATAACAAGTATAGGTCTGGTTAAACCCTTTCTCAGCAAAAAGTGCAGATCTGAGTTTGACATCAGGGAGTTTGGCGTTCGCATATTGCGCGTCAATTCCCATTGATTTCCATGAGCTCGGACAAAATGCTGACATGTGAGGATGTAAGGTGGTCATTACGGGCAGGGTATCAACCCCCTGAGTTAATTCTTCTAGTAGCCCTAATGGAATGTTAGGAATGACATGGGCGCTAGATATTTTTACTAGTTTTGTGGCACCAAAAGCTTTAGCGAAATTTACAAGCACTTGCATACATTTTTGAACACCCTGCCCAGCTTCACCAGAGAGGTAAGCTTTTTCAGTATCTGTTAGTTGCATAGATCACTTATCATTTATTTGATGAATAACTAAAGGCGCAAATACCTTCAATCTGATGAGGGAAGAAAGGTTAGCACCCCAGATAAAACGGAAATATCAATAATCAGAAAATTAATATTAATAAGCTGCCAATTTACTGCGTTATTCTTCATTGATAGTGACAACGGCTGATTGCTATGATCTTATATCCTTGTTTGGGGGAGACAAGATCGTAAAGCATTCAGCTGGCTGGTTGAATGTGCGGTTTGTGGGGCGCTTACAATGTTTCTATGTAGAGGTTAAAGAATAATTATGCCATTTTATGGCTTTGGCTCACATAATTTCTGATATAGCAAAACCAGATGAACAGCTTGTGAATGAGCCAAAACTCTAACGCAAAAGGGGCAAATCTGAGCTAGCAACCGCATTTAGCCATTGTGATCACCAAGCGATTCTGTCGTATCGTAACTACCAAGCGACTTTGTCATTCGCTTAATTACCGAGGGAAATTGACGGTCTCTATTTTTACGTAATCCTTTGACTAGTGCTACGAATTAGTCAGGGGTGTATAGGATGATCGTTATG
>NZ_JBFRVM010000053.1:0-6820 GCF_041475145.1 Vibrio sp. 10N.222.49.A3 | reverse complement strand
TAAGCGGAGAAGAGCCCTAGAAGTTATGCGAAAAATCAGAGCGATCTATTCATCGTAACTCAGAAATGTCCAAAAATGAGTTTCAGAAGCATCGTTTAATCAAGCCAGGTGAGTGCCTTATCAAACCCCTCTGGCGTTATATTGATGTACCAATCTAGATCCACTTTTTTGCGCATAACCAGTCCACACTCTTCAAGAGCTTTACATGAAACTCGGAAGTTGTTCGGGTGAATATCTCTCCCAAGCACTTGATTGACGGCCAGGTTGATGACGGTTGACTTACCTTCTTTTACTCCTTTGATGAACGCCTTGGCCAAACATCTTAAGACCTCTTTTTGAACCTGGCTCATTCTTGCTCTTTTCATTCTCTCTGCCTCTTAATCATTGCAACAATAATTAAATTAAAATTCTGAAAATTTATTTATTTCATCAAGGGATAGGTTCGTGCTGGCTGCTATATGCTTGCATGTAGAGTCAGTATGAAGCCGACAGAGCGAAGCAACGTCAGTCAGCTCTTTACTCATTTAAAGAACAGCTTTGTTCGCGATTCTAAAGAGAGATATTTTTTCCTAGAACCTTATAGACCGTAGTCCTACTGCACTCTAACTCTTTACTGATCGCATGCTTGTTCATTCCTTGGCCTGCAAGCTCTTGAATACGTGTATGAAGCGTCTTATTAGGAAATCGGCCAAGATGCCTCCCCTCAGAGCGAGCACGCTCTCTGCCTTCATTACAACGCTGTAATATTCGTTTTCTTTCCATTTCAGCAAACGCCGATATGGTCGTATAAATGACTCTACCTACATCGCTATTGATATCTAAATCCCCCAAATCATGAAACACCAAACCCGCTTTCTTTTGCGCTAGCTGATCGGCAATTTGCAAAGCATCAATGGTATTTCGAGCAATGCGGTCGACTTTGGTAACATGAATAACATCTCCCTCCCTTGCAAAATCCAGCAACAGGTTAAGCTGCTCTCTATCAGAGGATTTACCGCTCGCTTGCTCTTGGTAAATTTTGTCACAACCAATACGTTTAAGCTGTTCAAGTTGAACATCGAGCGTTTGGTCTTGGGTGCTAACACGAGCATAACCAATTTTCATAAAATGGCCTAAAAGTGAACTTAAAGATATTGATACTCAAGTGTACATGTTCACTTTAAATTACAAAGACTAACTGAACAGTTATTAGATGATTGTGAGCAATGTCCATAAAGTTACACCTTAATGGACAATCACTTAAATGATTAGGAGGCTCAATCTTTAATCATTGTAGCAATGAATAAATAAAAGTATGGAAAGAGGCTTAACTTGGTGGCCAGTTTTGATGGTGAAGATCAATATGGCTAGCCCAGATTAGTTTTGCTTATTAATTTTGTACTCAACATAAGCCTTAGCATGATCATAAACCCCTATAGCCCCTTCTGTTGTGCGCAGAGCATCAAGTGGTGTGACCAATGTTAAGTCAATTAAGCCATCTATATTTGGTTTAGTAGTCGCCAACCATTGCCATGACTCACTAAGGCTATGAACCTTACCAAGTTCTTCCATCACAAGAGCAAACATTTCTGATTCAGGATGCCAAGAGGTAGGGATAGTCGCAGGTCTACGGCCATTAGGAACTTTATGAGGAAGTTGGGACTTTTCTAACCACTCTTTGGTAATGTGTTTAACAGTCCAATCAGCTAGCTCTGACAAAGTTTTGTTTGCTCTTCGAGTCTCTTCATCATCGGGGTCAGTGGCAGGTTTTGTTGGAATAACAAGACCGATTCTTACCTGGCTCCAGCCTTGAATTACACGAATTTTATTGTACTCACGAACCTTTATCATTGATGCAGCAATATCAGTATCGTTGCTAACATAAACAATTTGTTCTAAGTCTTGCTGTGTTACCACATCAAATAAAGCTTCAGTAGCAAGGTTTACATCACTCTGTTTTTCCTCCAGCTTCCAGATTTCAACTCTATCACAGTCTCGTGGAAGGGTATTTCCCTGAACTTGGTAAACATGAACTTTGTTAACTGCGTAGTACCCCTCATATAAGCACAAGTCATCTCCCAAATGCTTTTGCAGAGCATTATGGTAAGTTTCTTGGTCTTTAGTAGAGTTGGTATCTAGAGCTGCTTTCTCTACAATTTTTGCTGTAAAGAATTTAATTCCCTGATTAAGTAGTTGAGGCGTAGAGTTTTCATGATAAACGCTAGGCAAAATTTGACTTTCAAACAAGGCTTTTAAATCTAGCCATTTGTACGGGCTTTTCTTTAAACATCCGTAGTAAAGGTTGTAACCGTCAATGTAGACTCGCGTATTCAATGTACTTATCGATCCTTCAGATACGAAAAAACCGACATAAAGTCGGCTTTTTCTTCCTACGAGATGGGGTCAAGCCTCGCCACCCTATAGGATTAGTTGTTAACTCTGATACTAAACGATACAGCAGAAGTGTCAAGTTATTTTGTTGACTAAGTAGTTAGGCCCGAACAAATTTTCCATCTAGATGGTCTCGCATTAAACATTAAGATTCCTTACCTTGAACTTTCATTTCTATACGCATATTCAAACCTTAATGGACACTTATTAAAAGAGCCCCTAACCATTGCAACAATGATTAAGGGCTCTAGCAAAAAGGTTGGTTTGTGTTTGGGTGCGCACTAATTCAATTATTGCAAATGAATCAAGTATGGAAAATTCACTTAAGTTCAGTGTCCAGTCTGACTGGAGCGATCATTCGGGGGAGTAGTTAGGATTAAAAAAATGTTTATAACTCTACGAGCCTCTGCAATATCTTCTCTAGCGCAGCTCAGAGCCCAATGATCACTTGCTAATCTGACTAAGCCAAAGCTAGCTGGTCAAAATCTATAGTTTTAACAGCCTTGAGGTTAATAGTCTGCTTTGCT
Organism: Vibrio sp. 10N.222.49.A3; assembly: GCF_041475145.1. Lineage (NCBI taxonomy): Bacteria > Pseudomonadati > Pseudomonadota > Gammaproteobacteria > Vibrionales > Vibrionaceae > Vibrio > Vibrio sp. 10N.222.49.A3. The sequence continues at coordinate 3,923 of NZ_JBFRVM010000053.1, read as the reverse complement.
TTCCATAAATCATACTGGTGTTGCATCGCTAACCAACTCTCAGGAGTTCCGCCCAGTACAACCTGTAGCTTTAGTGCCATCTCAGGGCTGATAGAGCTTTGGCCTTTCACGATGCGGTTGAAAGTAGATGGACTTACACCCAAGTTCTTGGCTACGGCTCTAGAACTAAGGTTAAACGGTTCAAGGTACACATCGTGGATTAGTTCGCCCGGATGTGGAGGGTTGTGCATAATCATTAGTGATAGTCCCTATAGTCGAGTATAAAAGCGTTTCCATTTCTAAACTGAAACGTAACGCGCCAGTTGCCGTTAACATCAATAGCCCAAATATCATCTTTCTTTGGGTTTAGCTGATGTAGTCTCCAGCCAGGTTTATTGATATCAGCGATAACACTTGCGGTATTGATTACAGCTAACTGTAACCTTAGCTTTTTGATATGTTTGGCTTGGATACCCGCAGCAGTCCCTTTAACAAAGAACTTTTCCAGACCAGTATGCTTAAATGATTTTATCATGTAGATACTATAGCGCGTTGCGCTTCACGCTACAATCTTGGTAAAGACATTTTAGCCCTCATCTGTTCTTTTAGCCAGTTTTGCTCTACCCGTGATCATTGAAGGTGGGGTAGAGAGGGAATTAGTAAATTATCCTACGCTAAGCAAAAGTTCCCTGATTGCATTTACCTATTGCCATTCATTTTGGTTTCGCAACATGTTTTTGCAACGCTGAAAGCCCAACGATGGGCTAAAAACTACCAAGCATTAGATCCAAAAGAAAGACTGGCAGTGTTGGCCGCAATGATGGAAGTAGAATAGACAGATTTGACTATGTTGGCCACAGTGCAAAAGTTAGGGGAAAACAGGCAAAGCACAGATGCGGTGTAACCGGTGTGCGTAAAAGCCCTAGATATAATGGTGGTAAACTTTCGCTTAATCATTGGTAAGTTTTGCCAAAAGTTTACCAGCGATCGACACAACAAATATTTTTGATCAATAAAGAAAGCGGTAGGTGTAATCGATATAACCTAACTTTCATCGTTGCCTTTACATTCCAACGAGCCAAAATATTGATCTGATATGAATAAGGCTTCTTGAATATTTTTTAGGCTTAGCTGCGGCTTACAGATAGGAAAGCATTAACATTAGCAGGTTAGGCTACACCACTATTTTTAATGACTTAAGAATTAGAAACAGTCTGCGCTACACCCAAGTAGTGCTTAAAATGGCTTTTTGAAGCGTAAATAACTATAGCAGTCTTTGTTACGCCTAGTGTAATAGCTATATTCACAAATAAGGCAGCGATATTTTAACTAAATAATTTCAATAACTTAAAATTAAAAAGTAAATCACTACAAAAATAAAATGCAGTTTGCACTACACCAAGAGGTAGAAACAATGAGTTGTATAGCACTAAATACAGTTGAGGCTACACCTTTCTATAATATATAGACAGAAAACACAGTAATGGCTACACCTTTAGAAGAATGAAAGCGGAAAGAAGCAGTTTTGGATACACCATTTAAGAAGATTGCTTGTGCACAGTATGCGTTATACGATTTTCCAACCCAAAACTACAGTAATGGATACACCTGACATAGCGATCCCAAACGTGCAGTTATGGTTACACCACAATAGTAATTGGCAATTGGAAGCTGGCTACTTTATTTCGGGTAAAGCTTTATTTCGCTTGGTGATTTTATAAGCCCATTCACCATGCCACGTCGTTTCCTGCCCATGTAAGTAACCAATTGATTCTAGTCTCTTAATTGCCGATTTAATCGATCTATTAGCCTCCTTATTGCTCATATTCAAAGCAAGACGATCTCTCATGCGACTTAAAGATACAGGGAAAGGGTCTTCGGGTAGGCAAGCAAAAAACAAATATAAGCATTGGGCTGTTTCAGCTCTTGGGATAGACGAAAGGGTGCGCATACTAATTAAGATTTGACGATCAATACGATACAGCTCCCACAGGTCAGGATCTCCTTCCAGGATGATAATATCGGTATCCATATTATAAACAAATTTCTTAAGCAACGAGGTTGATGTCGCTTTAGAGCCATCTTTCGTAGCCATACTTATCTTTTGACTCTGAATACGCTCTAGTGACTCTTTGATACGCTTACGAAACTTCGTGTTTAACATCTGCGTACTGAATCCACAAAACTTTGTAAATTCAGAGAGCTTCATTGTTATTCTGTCGGAATCATAACCATACTTTGAAAAAGCAAAGACAACCCCACACCAAACTTTGAAGTCTGTTCGTACATTGAGTCTTTCACCTTTGAGAGATGCGTATTCGTATCCTTCACGTTTGTACAGGGATATATCTCTGAACTCGTCGCTTACATTATGCTTTACAACAGTAAGATCATCACTTTTATTACTGTTCTTAGCAATAGGCGTAAATAAGGCTGTACGGATTAATATATTGGGCTGGATAGTATGTGTATCAGATATTACCAGACCATCACTAATCACCGATAAGAGTTTGTTTTCCATAGATAATATCCAAATTTAGTTACTAACATAATTTGCAGTTCATGCTACACCATACACAGTCTATGATACACCGTCTACAGTTCATGCTACACCCGATGCAGTTTATGATACACCTATCACGGTTTAGGCTACACCCTGATCATGCATAAAGCCAATACTGACAAGGCTTTGAGGCGATCAAGGATCAATTTGGATCTATTAGGTTCATATTAGGTTCATATTAGGATAATTAGGCCTGTGGATAAGTGGATAACTATCCGAATCCTTTATACTAAATGACTGACGGGGAACGCTTTTGGCGTTCCTGTGTCTGATTTGGGCGATGGACAACTATTCGCTCGTACCTCACGAAAGTTGACCACACACAAATCTGAAATAAATAACTCAACACATGATCTGAGAAAGATCTTTAAGCTTTGTTGTATATTGAGGCGATAAAAAGTTACGATTCATCTGCCAATGTTGTGTTGTTCCTTGGGAGAAATGACGATATCGACTTCTGAAAATACTTCAGACAAAGCTCATCCACAACCTGAAAGTCCATGGTGATCTTCTCTGTCAGAGCCTCGGCGTGGATAATATTTTTCCCCTTAATCAAAAACTGGATCTGAAATTTGAATAAGGACTTTTCCTTCGCTTTCAAGCACACTTTGTACTTCTTGGAAATTCCAATCATCACCAGAAATTAAATCCGCATCAAAAGGAACAGTGGCATCAATGCTTTCAAGACGCTCTAATAGCCCTTTAACATTAGAGTATACCCCTTCCTCTTTTGCTTCTTGGAGGAAGGTTCTTGGCGGTTCATGGTAGACTTTACCAATTGGTAGTGCACCATACTTTTTATATTGAATCTTGACTTGTAATGTTGGTGATGCCTTTCTTAGCAATTCCAAAATCTGACTTGTTTTCATGCGACAACTTTCCCTCTAGTTGGTGTCTTCACGCATAATGCGATAGTTAACGACTGCAATTATGCACCGAATGGAATTAAACAGATCCTTAACACTGCGAAGTAATCCCACATTAAGCCTTAAGTAGCCTAATAATGAATCAAAGCAGAGGTATAGCCCCAACCACTAAAGAAAGCCGCTATTACACCTGCTATTCTCGCTGCTGTGTTGACGTCTAAAACTATCATGGTCAGCGCAATTCCAAAGCCGAACAAAGATAAAATAAGGGACATCAAACATTGCATTTTTTGGTGTGATTGAAGCATCTATTTTCCCCATTACAGCTTCACACATGTAAATCTACAAGATGTAGAACCCTGATCATCAAATTCAAATATGTAGCCTTTAACACCGTCATCATTAGTATTCTCGCCAAACCTACAGCTACCTATTGCTTTAACACTTACACCTGTTAGATAGCAAATAGAGAAATCCTTATCGAACTCTTTCTTGGGGATAAAAGCATTACATCC
>NZ_JBFRVM010000052.1:28004-101025 GCF_041475145.1 Vibrio sp. 10N.222.49.A3 | reverse complement strand
TCTCCCTCCACCATATTCTCCTTAATTGGAAAATCGAAAAGCCAACTCATTGAGTTGGCTTTTTTCGTTTCTGAGCTATGTATCCTTCTAAACGTGTCTTTCTAAACTTATCTTTCTAAACACGGTCCTCAACTTCCTAAACACTAACCCGTTACAACCCAAGAAAGGCTAAGCGATCTAGCCCATTCAAACATCAGTGTTCCCATACTTCTGCATGACGCTGACAAGCCAGATAAGCAGCGCAGCCTAAGCAATTGGTCGATACATGTTCTTGGCATTCATTCGCCATTCTCTGTTTCTGCTGCAAAGTAATCTCAGGCTCCAATACGGGTTCAAAGAACTTGGTCATTACTCATCACATCCAAATAGAATCAATTAGTTAGTCTCAGGTTAATCCAACCTTTGAGCAAGATACATCTCTTAATATTTGTCGTGATGACACATTTCCGCTACTCATGTTCTTTGTCGATTCCGCACGTTTCGTCATATTGGCATTGTTCCTTGAATCAAAACCCCTTCCCCCCACCCAAAAAAAGCTCAAAGCCAATTTCCCTGCTGCGACTTATAGATACATATCATTAGACACAAAAAAGCCCCTGCTGATTTCTCAGCAGGGGCTTTCAATTATTTGGTGTCATTCCGAATAACTACATCCTATTGATGTTGAGTTAAATCCTGGAATTAACCTTGAATACCAACAATTAACCAAGGTGCATTTTGAGTCGTTAGGTCACGCTCTAAGTGCCAGATATCAGTGATATCTTCTTCAATGCCGTCTGCGGTGTCACGGTAGCGACCGCTAAACTGAAGGCTTAGCTGTGCTTTACTACCATCGTGGTCTGCGCGAACGATTTCAGCATCAACGTACATTACGTCTGTGTGCTGATCACCGTCTAGCTTGTTACGCTCAGCTTTTAGGTCTTCAAATAGGCTTGGAGATACGTATTCTTCAATCGTGTTTAGCTCGTTGTGATTCCATGCACCTTGCAGTGTACGGTAGTGCTCACGAGAACCGTTGATGAATGCCGCTTGATCAAAACCTGGTGGGTAGTTATGTGGAACATCGCTTTGTGCACCAAAACCGAAACCACCAGCGCTATTTTGCGAATGGGGTTGTGATTGAGGCTGTGCTTGCTCGAAGTTATGAACATTTGGTTGTTGCTTAGGTTGTTCAAACTTGTTCTGACCCATGCCGCCGAATGCTGGCTGTTGACCACGTGCATTCTGCTGATTCATTGAGCCCTGCTTCGCACCCAGCATTCCGCGTAGGAATTTAAACGCTAGGAAAGCAATCAGACCCATGATCAGAATATCCATGAACTGGATACCTTCAAATGCGCCACCAAAGAATGCAGCTAAAAGACCACCAGCAAGTAAACCACCTAGCAGACCGCCCATAAGGCCTTTCTTGCTAGAGTTAGCTGCTGCTGTTTTCTTGCCCGTTTGATCTTGTCGGATCGAATTTGTGTTTTGTTGTTTTGGTGCTGGAGCCGTTTTAAAGCTTTTGCCAAATGACTTACCACCACCAAACTTTTTCGCTTCCGCGATTGGCGTCACCGCGACTGTTACCAACAAGATCGCGACTAGTGAGAAAAATCGTTTCATTATTATCCTTTATAGGTTTTTTTATCTTTCGACACCTTAATCATACTCGTTAACAAAGAACAATGAAATATTCACGACGTTTACACATGTATCATAATATTGCGGCTATTAATTGATTACTAAACTAGCGAAGGGATTGACGGCACTCTGGGGCAGCATTAAAATATTGAACGATGTTCATTTAATAGAAAGTACTCATGGCAAGACGAAACGATCATACTCGCGAACAATTAGTGCAATTAACCTTAAAGACGGTAACCGACTTCTTAGAAGAGCACTCTTATCACGAGCTAAGTCTACGTAAAATTGCCAATATGATTGGCTATGTCCCTAGCACCTTGGTGAATGTATTTGGTAACTACAACCTACTCCTTTTACACGTTGTTGCTCAAACATTAGATGAACTGTCGTCCCAATCTGCTTCTGCTGTTGAACAATCGAGCAACCCTCAACAGGCTCTTTTTAATCTTGCATACTGCTATCACGATTTTGCACAAAAACACCCTCACCGTTGGCAGCTTATCTTTGAGCACAACATGAATGGTGAAAACCTTCCTGAATGGCAATCGAACCGTATTGATAGAATGACAGGTATGTTAGAGCAATTGCTGGTAGCTATTGCTCCTGAACACACAGAAAGCGAAGTCATTAAAGCCAGCCGTGTATTATGGTCTGGCGTACATGGAATTACTCTACTTAGCGTTGATGATAAATTTTTCGCCTCTGAACCTATCGATGGTAAAGAGTTGATCAATAACCTAATCTCAAACTACTTAACCAACTGGTAATCATTCAAGGAAAGACAATGAACAACAGCAGCCAATCTTCGCTGTTAACTCAAAAAAGGTTCCTACCCTACTTTATTACTCAATTTCTAGGCGCCTTTAATGACAACATATTCAAAAATGTTCTGTTACTGTTTGTTGCTTTCGCAAGCGTAGATACGCTGCCTATTTCCAGCAATCTATTCATTAATTTGGCCGCTGGTCTTTTTATTCTGCCCTTCTTCCTGTTTTCTGCTTTGGCTGGTGTACTGGCTGACAAATACGAAAAATCTTGGTTTATACGTAAAGTTAAGCTCCTTGAAGTGGCGATCATGTCACTGGGCGCGATCGGGTTTATCTACGAAAGCTACGGGATACTACTCCTACTTCTGTTCCTAATGGGAACGCAAAGTGCCTTCTTTGGCCCGGTGAAATACGCACTGCTTCCACAACAGTTAGAAACAAAAGAGCTGGTATCCGGCAACGCTTTAGTCGAAACCGGCACATTCTTAGCCATCCTTATTGGTACTCTTGGTGCCGGTATTATTGCATCTGAAGAAAGCGCGAAGCTCATTGCTGCGGTATGTATTGTTTCTTTCGCCGTGTTTGGCTATGTATCAAGCTGCTTTATTCCACAAGCGCCAAGTAACGCACCAGATCTGAAAGTGAAGTGGCAGCCAGTAAAGCTAACCCGCGCGACACTGGCGATTGCCAAAAAAGATCGCCCAACGTTTCAAGCACTGATGTCTATCAGCTGGTTCTGGTTCCTTGGCGCTGCTTACCTAACTCAGTTTCCAAACTTCACAAAGCTCCACTTGAACGGCACTGAAAGCTCGGTTGCCTTTTTGTTAGCTCTATTCTCGGTCGGTATTGCGATAGGTTCTTTGGCTTGCGATAAGTTATCAAATCACAGAATTGAAATCGGCATCGTACCAATGGGTAGCCTAGGTATGTCGATTTTTGGGCTATTGATGGCGATATCCATTCCTGAGTCCTTGCCTGAATTTACTTCTTTCCATCAATTCGTGACGTATTCAGAGCTGTGGCCGCTGTTTGCTTATCTTCTGCTCTTGGGTGTCTCTGGCGGTATCTTCATTGTTCCTCTGTATTCTCTGATGCAGTTACGAGCGAAACCAGATGAACGCGCTCAAGTGATTGCCGGGCTCAACATCTACAATTCACTATTCATGGTGGGAAGCGCCGTTTTAGGTATTGTTTGCCTGAGTGTTCTCGATCTTTCTATTCCACAACTATTTGTGTTGCTCGCGATAGGGAATACTTTGGTTATGCTGTACCTGTTTTATCAGGTGCCTATCTACGCTTTCCGTTTCTTTACATGGGTGGTCACTCACACCATGTACCGAGTTAAGCACAAGAACTTACACCATCTTCCAGAGAATGGCGGCGCACTGATCGTTTGCAACCATGTGAGTTATATGGATGCACTGCTTCTGAGTGCGGTTTGCCCTCGCTTGATTCGGTTTGTGATGGAAGAGGATTACGCCAAGCTGCCTCCACTACGTCGATTCTTAAAAAGAGCAGGAGTTATTCCAATCTCCGCAACCAACCGAAACTCGATTAGAAACGCTTTCAAAGAAGTTGAACGTGCCCTAGATGAAGGGCACATCGTGTGTATTTTCCCTGAAGGCAAGCTAACCGCTGATGGCGAAGTAGCCGAATTCATGCGTGGCATGGAGCTGATTATCAAACGATCTCCTGTACCTGTGATTCCAATGGCACTTAAAGGGTTATGGGGCAGTTACTTCAGTCGTTATAAAGGTCAAGCTTTCAAGGGACTACCCACCCGTTTCAGGGCCAAGTTAGAGATAGAAGCTGCCGAACCTATGCTAGCCAAGGAAGCTTCATGCGACACGCTTCGACAGTCAGTCTCTGATCTTCGCGGCTCACTACGCTAAATAACCAAGCCTTTATTCATATCAGCTGAACAAACGTTTAGTTTTACTTAACGTTTGTTCAATTCATTTAGACTTACTTACCATTGCGTTAAGCGTATAGTCTTCCACTACGCTGCCAATACTAGACGCGACGAATTAAATATAATGAATCTAAAAAAGTCTGTTCCATTTTATCTTGCTGCTCTGTTTTGCTTAACCCCATGGGTGAGTTCACCGACGGCACTCGTGATCGGCTTCCTTCTTGCGAGCTTAGGTTTAGTCCCTGAGCATCTAGAAGTGGGCAAACTCACCAAAAAGCTACTGGCCTACTCGATTGTCGGCTTAGGTTTTGGCATTCAGTTTGAGAAAGCATTAGCGGTCACAGGCGATGGTATTGGCCTCATTGTCACGACGATTATTGGTACCTTGGTCATTGGTTGGTTCTTGGCAAAACGCATGGGATTAGATCGCACCACGGGTTACCTTATCTCTTCTGGTACCGCAATTTGTGGTGGTAGCGCCATTGCCGCCGTAGCACCGGCCATCAAAGCTGATGATGAACAGATTGGCTTGGCGTTAGCCACTGTATTTGTGTTGAACTCGGTCGCCCTTTTCTTGTTCCCAATGATTGGCCATGCACTAGAGTTAAGCCAACAAACTTTCGGAACATGGGCTGCCATCGCGATTCATGATACTTCCTCTGTAGTCGGCGCAGCATCAGCATATGGCGAAGAAGCACTGACCACAGCAACCACATTGAAGCTCGCTCGCGCACTTTGGATTATCCCAATCGCGTTAGTCAGTGCAATGATCTTCAAGAACGATCAAAAGAAGATTACGATTCCTTACTTCATTTTCTTCTATTGCGCTGCTATTGCTGTTAGTGACTTGCTGCCACAATTTGAGATGGTCTATCAAGGTATCTTTGATGTGTCTAAGCGTGCATTGGTGGTGTGTCTATTCTTGATTGGTTGCGGTATTTCAGTAGAGAAGCTTAAAGCTGCAGGGCCGAAGCCATTGATGTTTGGTATTACAATGTGGACGATGATTTCGACAGGCTCATTAGCGTGGTTAACTCTCGCTTAATCCGCCTAATTACACCTAATACGTAAAGAAACGCTTTAGGTGGTGTTTGGTTACCTAGACACTTAGATTAACGAGCAACAAAACAAAAAGGCAAAGCTCTAATGGGCTTTGCCCCTATCGTTTTTAGTGAAAATATCGTTTGTAGTAAAGATATTCTTTGTTACAACAATCGCTAATCAAACAGGGGCTTATCATTCTTCTTGCTCTCTCTTTTCATTAAAACAAGTACCACAACCAGTACAAATGCAGTGAGTTCAGCCAATGAACGAGTCAACCCTGACGAAGTGACCGCTTGGCCTATCTGCAGCAAAACCGCAATGATGAGGGCAACTTTCATAATAAGACCTTATTCTATAATCCGTTATTTATAGAGCTTATTATGATGGCTGGTTATAAAGATAATAAATTCTGTTTTGAACTATCTAATTGCTAAATTAACTAACCTAGCGTAACTGCCCCTCTAGCCACTTAATAAACGTTCTTACCTTAGGTCGCTTTTCAGTGCCTAACGGACAGATCAATTCGTATCCTTTATCAGTATCCATACTTGGATAAGGCGTTATGAGCTCACCAGTCTCAATGTACGGCTTAACAAAATGATAGCGCCCCATTGCCACACCGATATTATGCAGAGCACTCTGCACGCCCATGTCTCGGTGGCTCACACAATAAAACTGCTCAAACAGATTTACATCGAGTTGATTGTGCTTAATCCAACGCTGCCACACATCAGAGCCTAGTGCATGAATGAAATTAATCCGGTGTAACGACTCTAAACCATCATCAAAGATATCGTGTTCAGCGGCATAACTCGGCGTACATACCGGAATATACTTTTCACCAAACAGACGCTGTCGATGCATGTCTTTTAGATCTTCAGCACCATAGTAAATGGCGACATCGAGATGATTTTGATGAAAGTCTTGCTCTTCTTGAGAGAAAATATTGAGGTTGAACTTTGGGTATCGCTGTTTGAAATCAGCTAGCCTTGGTAGCAACCAACTGTTAGCAAAGGCAGGACTGGTACCGATATTGATCTGACCGTACAAGTCTGTGTTGGTAATGTCTTCGATCTCGCCAAAAATAGAGCTCAACGACTTGGATAACGTGCGTTGAAAGCGTTGCCCTTCTTCGGTCAGCTCCAGCTTACGAGTCCCGCGTACAAACAAATTAAACCCAAGTTCTCCTTCCAACACTTTGATTCGATGGCTAACGGCTCCCTGAGTCAGATGCAACTTTTTCGCGGCTAACGTAAAGCTCATCTTCTCGGCGGCGACATTAAATGTATGAAGATTTCTCAGTAAAGATTGATGATTAGCCATACGAACTCATGCATTAAAAATTTTAATTCATAGTACTACCCGTTTCGTTTGTTTGCATTAAGAAATAAGTTTCTAATAGCCGCAGTTACTTAAAACCCTGCCTCGATCAATATTTAACTCCATACGTTGACGAGCAGAAACATTAAAAAAATTAATTACAAACTTAGGGGCACGTATGAATATACTTGGGTATATGCAAAAAGTAGGTAAGGCATTGATGGTTCCCGTAGCCACACTGCCAGCTGCAGCAATCCTTATGGGGATCGGCTACTGGTTGGATCCTGTTGGTTGGGGTTCAGAGAGTATTCTGGCCGCATTTTTGATCAAATCAGGTGGTGCGATCATCGACAACATGGCGGTTCTGTTCGCGGTGGGTGTTGCCTTTGATTTAAGCCGTGATAAGAATGGTTCTGCGGCACTGTCTGGTTTTGTGATGTTCCTAGTCGTGACCACGCTACTTGCTCCCGGCTCAGTTGCTCAATTGATGGATGTTGAGTTAAGTGAAGTACCAGCGGCATTCGGAAAAATCAGCAACCAATTTGTGGGTATCATTGTCGGTATTATTTCCGCTGAAATCTATAACCGCTACTCCACCGTTGAGCTTCCTCAAGCTTTAGCTTTCTTCAGCGGTAAGCGTTTGGTTCCTATCCTTACCTCAATCGCAGGTATGGCGCTCTCTTTTGCTCTGCTATACATCTGGCCTGCTGTTTACGATGCTCTGATCGTTCTAGGAATTAAACTAGAAAGCATGGGCGCAGTTGGTGCCGGTCTGTTTGGTTTCTTCAACCGTTTGTTCCTATCCGTTGGTATGCACCACGCCCTTTATCCTGTGTTCTGGTTCGACGTTGTGGGTATTAACGATATTCCAAACTTCCTCGGCGGTGCACAATCTATCGCTAACGGTACGGGTATTCCGGGTAAAACTGGCATGTACCAAGCAGGCTTCTTCCCTATCATGATGTTTGGTTTACCAGCAGCAGCATTGGCGATGTACCACTGCGCTGACGCGAAAAACAAGAACCAAGTATTCGCAATCATGCTTGCCGCAGCAATGGCTTCGTTCTTCACAGGCATCACTGAGCCTCTAGAGTTCAGCTTTATGTTTCTAGCACCTGTATTGTTCCTAGTGCACGCTGTGTTAACAGGTCTGTCGCTTTACATTGCAGCAAGCATGGAATGGATGGCAGGCTTCGGCTTCTCTGCAGGCTTTGTTGACTTAGTGCTATCAAGCCAAAACCCGTTAGCGACTAACTGGTACATGTTATTAGTTCAAGGTGTGGTGTTCTTCGCGCTTTACTACGGTATTTTCCGTTTCGCTATCATTAAGTTCAATCTCCGTACTCCGGGTCGTGGTGAAGAGATGGAAGCAGAAGGCGAGGCCGAATCTCCAGAAGCGTTAGTTAGTCTAACCAACAACTACATCGAAGCTATTGGTGGTGCAGACAACATTCTAGAAGTGGACAACTGTATTACTCGCTTACGCTTAACAGTAAAAGACTCGTCAGCAGCAGACAGTGACAAACTGAAAAAACTAGGTGCTGCAGGCGTTGTTCCTATCGGAAAGGGTGGCCTACAAGTCATTATAGGTTTAGGTAAGGTAGATAAGGTTGCTGAACAAATGAAGAAGGCACTCGCTTAAGCTAAACAGCCAGATGCAAAGATAAAACCCTTAATAACCAGATAAAATATTAAGAATTTGTGATGGCTTCACCACCGTCACAACCCCCTGAAGCGCAATTACGACTAGTCACCGTGTATTGCGCTTCGTTTTATTGTTCTCAGTTCTATTTAGAACGTATCTGCTGTAACCACTGTGACAACCCTGCGCGTGAAACCTTAATACCCTGTTGTTCTAGCTCTGGCATGCGGTAGTACTCGATAGGAAATTTGAACCGCTCAAGACGGCCATTCAATTGCTCAGCAAACCACTCTTTGGTTGGTAAATCCGTACAATCCACAATAGCGACAGGTCGAAACCCGAACTCATCATCTTCAATTGGAACGATAAACGCCTGATTGATTAAAGATAACTGATTCAGTGCTCGTTCAATTTCTTCACAGTGGATATTCTCTCCCCCAGAAATAAACTGATTATCAGCACGACCAATGATCGACACTTGTTCGCCATCCCATTCGCCGAGGTCTTTACTGTCGAACCAACCGTTCTCATCCACCAACGGCGTAACCTCACCCTGATAGTAGTAACCAGAAGCAAGCGTATTGCCGCCAATAAAGATACGTTGATCTTTAATTTTTAACTGGCGTTGGTCGAGAACAAAACCTGCAGTATTACTAGAATCGACTGGCTTCGCGGTCACTGTTGAAGCCGCTTCTGTCATACCGTATCCAAGCCAAGTTTCAATGCCCATTTGTTGAGCTTCAAGCCCTAGCGCTTCTGGGATATGGCTACCGCCTAAAAGCACATGAGTTAAAGTAAGTGCTTGCTTACTCAGTAATAATCTATGTAATTGAGTAGCCACTAAAGAGGCATGACTGCAACCTTCGATGTCTGACTCAAGCTTACCTGACCCTATTTTGACGCAGCCACCAGCTGCCAACCAACGATGGACAATCGCCAATCCCGACACATGGTACATCGGTAAGCTAAGCAACCAAGTGTCAGCTTGTTCAAAGTTGAAAACGTCTAGTAAACCCTGAGCTGAACATAAGTGTTGCTGCAACGTGTGAGCCACCGCTTTCGGGTTTCCGGTAGAGCCAGAAGTGAATACGATGCTCGCTAAAGATTGAGGATTAAAGTTAGGATTTTGCGGTGTTGTTGGTTTGTCATCACCATCGACCTTAACTTCGTTCAAGCAAGGTAACGTCACCAATACAGTCTTAAGGTCAACAGCATCAGAATGATCTAACCCACAGCTATCTAATAGCCAAAGGTAACGTCTGTCTAGCTGACCATAGAGGGATTCAAGCTTCTGTGTTAAACGAGCTTTCGGCTGAGGCATGGTAAACGCACAAACCACACCCAAATTGAGTGCGGCAAGATAAACCGGAATCACTTCAGCTTGGTTCTTACCGACAATCGTCAGTACATCACCTGCAGATAAGCCTTGATGAGATAGCTGTTGTTGGTACTCACTCACCAGCACAGACACTTGCTGCCAAGTGTAAGCGCGGTTAGGAATCACTAACGCTGTTTGATGTGGGTTCTGCTGCGCCCACTGTACCCAGAGCGGGTGAGGATTAGATTGTGGGCGCATCATAAGATAACCAAGTTATAGATTGAGAACGGTCTAAGCCAATCGAACGAGCAGCCTAAGAAGACCAAATCAATTGCTGTTGTTCAAGCGTTGAAACTGGAAGCTGACAACCCGGCCAAGAGACTTCTAGCTGTTGCTGATACAAGCCAATCGTATCAAGCCCTGGAACTTCATTAGGTAAGTACTGTTGTGCCAATCGAGCAATCTGAGTTAAGCCAAGGCTAGACTCTATGCTTGAGCTTAGTACAGGTTTAATACCAAGTTGCTGAGCGCGTTCAATGATAGCAACACAACGCTCTACTGAACCAATCAAGGTTGGTTTAATCACTACCGCTTTAACACCCGTAAGATCGCTGAGATTAAACTCAGGGCTTCGCACCGCTTCTTGTAGTGTCTCATCCCACGCAATCGCCACACCGTGGTCGATGGCAAAGGCCAAGCTGTCTTCTGGCTTCTGACAAGGCTCTTCAATAAAGCTAATGCGCTGACGCAGTGACGGCGAAATGTATTTAATGAACTGCTTCGCTTTCTCTGGTTTCCACGCGCGGTTGGCATCAAGCCTTAGGGTCAAATCAGGCATCGACTCAAGGAATAAGCTGACAAGCATGCCATCACGAATCGCTTCATAAAGACCGACTTTTACTTTGGCGACCTTCTCGCCTTTCATCTCATTCAGCACAGGGATCAATTCATCTGGATCGCCTGTACACAACGGTGCCGCTTGGTAGTTACCTTCAGCGTTGAGTTCGCCTCGTAATTCCATCATCGCCATCGAAAAACCGAAGGCAACAGAAGGATATAACTCATCAAAAGGCGTTTGAGGGTTATTGTGGCTCCAAAGCTCTAATTCGTGTTGCAGCTGAATGCCAGCTTGTTCAGCATCTTCTTGGCTAAAACCTGGCAAAGGTGCAACTTCGCCAAAACCAGTTTTACCATCACACTCAAGTTGGATGATATAACCAACGCGTTCGTTCAACTTATTGTCACGAAGAATCACACCACTATCCATAGGTAATTGATAACGGTAGAGTTTAGCGTGACGCTGAGAATTCACTGAGTTCATAAAGTTTCCTAAAAAACGGGGAACATCAAAACAAAACGAGCCGCTATTAGCGACTCATTTTAAAGAAGAGAAAGACTATGGGTTACGCGGAAATTTATCGAAATCAGGTCGACGCTTCTCGTTAAATGCGTTTCGGCCTTCTTGGCCTTCTTCTGTCATGTAGAACATCATGGTTGCGTTACCCGCCAACTCTTGAAGACCAGCTTGGCCGTCACAGTCTGCGTTTAGTGCGGCTTTCAAGCAACGCAGCGCCATTGGGCTGTGTTGAAGAACCTCACGACACCAACGAACCGTTTCTTTTTCTAGGTCGGCAACGGGCACGACCGTGTTTACTAGACCCATGTCCAATGCTTCTTGAGCATCGTAGAAACGACACAAGAACCAGATTTCACGCGCTTTCTTTTGGCCAACGATACGAGCCATGTAAGAAGCACCCCAACCGCCATCGAATGAACCTACTTTAGGACCTGTCTGACCGAACTGAGCGTTTTCAGCTGCAATGGTAAGGTCTGCCATCATGTGAAGAACATGACCACCACCGACGGCCCAACCCGATACCGCTGCGATTACTGGTTTTGGACAAGTACGAATTTGACGTTGGAAATCAAGCACGTTCAGGTGATGTGTACCTGAATCATCTTGATAACCGCCGTAGTCACCACGGATACTTTGGTCACCACCAGAACAGAACGCCTTCTCACCAAGCCCCGTCAAAATGATTACGCCAACCTTCTCGTCATAACGAGCATCAGCCAATGCATTGATCATCTCTTTTACGGTTTGTGGACGGAACGCATTGTGGACTTGAGGACGAGCAATCGTGATTTTCGCAATACCGTCGTCAGACTTGTGGTACTGAATATCTTCAAATTGACTGCTTTCATCGCGCCAGTTAACTGCTGCGTAAAGTTCTTCTTCTGTGATGCCTACTGTTTTAGCCATGGTGATTCCCATTGTTCTATTAGAGACCACGACTAACGAGTAGTCGTGACGGTGTTGCTCTGCTTTTGATAGCGCTTGATACGAGAGAACCGCTCAGTCAGTTTAACGACGACTGGCGACACATTGGATGATCAGATTGGAAAACAACTCTGGTTGCTCAAAATGAACATTATGACCAGCGTAATCAACCTGACTATATTCAAAGCCACTATTCTCAGCTAGCTCCATGAATTTACGATCTTTTTCACCACACACATAATGCAATTGATGCTCATGAGATTTCAATGTGGCACGTAAATCCGGTTGCTTAGCTAACGAAGTAGATAACAACATATTTGCTACGGATACTCCAAGGTTACCACTACGCTTTATGACCAAAGTTTGTCTTTGCTCATGATTTAGTGAAGAAAAGACGCTTTGTTGATACCAATCGTCTAAAACATCTTCAATCGACTGCTGCGCAAAGCGGACAGCCCATTGCGTATCATGTACTAACCTTTGTGCTCGTTCTTCATCACGCTCCAGACCAAAGTTGCCACCTTCAATAATGACTTTCTCAAGATTGAGCGTTTCGAAGCAAGGGCTTGTCACCCCGTACATGGCAAGCCTGCCACCCATAGAGTAGCCAATCACCACGATAGGGTAATCCGCAGGAAGATCGTTGAGAGCAAGTTGAGAAGTGATGCACTGAACGATTTTCTTGCAGCAATGATCAAAGCCTACCGGATCGATAAAGCGACTTTGTCCGTGCCCGGGCAAATCTATGCAAAGACGAGGAAAGTCCTCTAGATATGGATGACATGCGCTCCAATCATCCCCGCTTCCGAGTAAACCATGTAGAAAAACAAGCAAAGGTTTGTCAGAAGATTCTTGTACAGCTGGGTAATAATTGGAGTAAAGCATGTAAAGTCCTTAGGCTAATGCCTCGGTGAGCATTGAACTGAATTGTTTCAGCAAAGTAGACGCTTGTTCGGGAGGCGTCTTAACTTCAACGAGCAAGGTACCCTGACCCTGTTCGAAATGTTGTTCGACAATCGTTTGATAGCAATTCAAAGTTTCTGGCGCCGCATAACCAAGCTGGAATTGCGCAGCGGCATGTTCAAAACCGAAACCATGGGGCATTTGATATAGAGATTGTTTTTGTTGCTCAGGAACAGGCAACAAGTCAAAGATCGCACCGCCATCATTGTTGGTCACAACAATCACCATCGGCGTTACATTGTGAGTCAGCAGAGCCAGTGAGTTGAGGTCGTAAAGCAAAGAGGTATCGCCAATCAACATTATCAAGGGGTTTTGGTTGGCTTTCACCACACCCGCAGCCGTTGCTACCAAGCCATCAATGCCCGATGCGCCACGATTACTGTAAACTTGATTTGCAGATATTGATGACAGCATATCCACCAGCCTTACCATCAAGCTGTTTCCCACAAACAACTCTCTGTCTTTAAGTCTAGTCGACAAGTCAACTGCAACGCTCAACTCGGTCAACTGGTCATTATTGGATATTTGCGCCAATGCCAATTGTTGAACCGTATTCGCGATTTCTATCAAAGGTGCAGCCCAGCCAGCATGTTGACCTAACAAGGTGGGTAAATGCTGCTCAGACAACCATTGTTCGATGTTTACGACGATATGGGTTTGAGGCAGATGATCTTGGTTGACACGGTGCGTATCTGGTGACACAACAATGTATTGTGACGAGCTGAATGATGAAGCTTGCGATTTAATCCAGTGATTAAGGCGCTTAGAAACAATGCGCTCACCGAACTGAAGGATGAAATCACATTGGTTAAGTTGTTCTTTCGCTACGTCACTCTGCATCCATAGATCATAATGTTTCCAATCACTTGTGACACCTGATTGAGGATCGCAAAAAACTGGCCAGCCTAATGCAGTAGCAAACTGCTGAGCTTTTGTCGCTTGTTCAATATCGAGCGAACCGAGAATAACCACACCCTTATGTCCAAGATACTCACCTGGAGCAATCGGTTGTGTATTCACTTGATTAGGTAAAAACGTTTGGCTGTAACAACCTGTTCCCGACTTCCACCCAGAGATACTGGATATGTATTCCGCATACATTTCCGCGCTATTCGCAGAATATAGAGGCTCAGGGAACGGACAGTTGATATGAATCGCACCGCCAACATTGCGTTGTTTCGCTAGCGCGTTATCAACGGATGTCAGAAGCCAATTCAATGAAATCTGTGTGGTTGGACTTGGTAGATTTAAAGCAGTTTCAACATGGGAAGAAAAGATACCCTGTTGTTGAATGGCTTGATTGGCGCCACAGTCGACTAAATCGATAGGTCGATCAGAGGTCAGCAAAATCAGCTTTTCTCGTGTCAGCCCAGATTCAGCCGTCGCAGGAAGAAGGTTTGCAACAGCAGTACCAGAGGTGACAATCACAGCAACTGGCTTATCGCTGGCTTTCGCTAAACCTAAAGCAAGAAAACCAAGCCCACGCTCATCAAAGTGCGTGTGCAGCGTCAGTTTTGGATTGGCTTCGGCTTCGAGTGTTAACGGCGTTGAGCGAGAGCCTGGCGCGACACAAACATGTTCAACGCCGCTGCGGGCTAGCTCTTCAAGTAACGTGTGACACCAAACTCTATTTAATACGGCTTGGTCGTGATTCATGACGCCACACCCAGAGGTGGGTGATCTGAAATTAAGCTGAGCAGAGTCGACATTTTCTTATTCAACTCTTGCCACTCATGTTCAGCAACGGATCCCGGCACGATCCCCGCACCCGCAAACAGCTGTACTTGATCGTTTACAATCAAGGCACTTCGAATCGCTACACAGAATTCAGCGCGTTGATGGCTAATATAGCCAACAGAGCCTGCATACCAACCTCTCGCAAACGGTTCATGTTCAAGTATGAAATCCATCGCTTCTTTGCGCGGTAAACCCGCTACCGCAGCCGTCGGCTGTAAGGCAGCAAGCAACTGCACACCATTGACGCCGTTATTGAGCTGAGCATGGATATTACGTTTAAGATGTTGCACCTTACGCAAACGCACTAGGCGCGCCTCTTTTTCAACGTGTACCGTTTGAGAATGAGGAGTGAGACGCTCAATAATGTCGTCGACCACATACTGGTTTTCATTGAGGTTTTTACTGTCTTGAGAAAGCCAATTGGCTAACTCCATATCTTCTGTCGCGTTTTCTCCGCGACCAATGGTTCCAGCAAGCGCTTCAGTATCAAGCTCAGTGCCATATCGACTGTACAAACGCTCTGGCGTTGAGCCGATAAAGCTGTGTTTGGAATCCAATACCAACATAAAGTGAAAGCTGTGATGGTTTTGCAGGTAGCTGGCCTTAAGCAACTGAGCCGCGCAGATTGGCGCATCGAGTTGCAATGTGGTTTTACGCGCTAAAACGACTTTTTTGTACTCTTCGTCGCTAATGCCTTTCAGCACTTTATCGACAAGGTTGCCCCACTGCTCTCGTTCTGGAACGTGGTTAATCTGCTCAATGTGCGCCGACAAAGGGGCCAATATCGCCGCTTCGACAGAAAGCTTATTTAGAGCATTAATAGAAGCAACGCGATCAGGAGATAAGTTGACGGCTAACGACCAAGTCTTGTCAAAGCGGATCAGTTCAACCTGAGGAAGGAAGAAAAACGATTCCATGCAACGACGGTTTTTTGCGGTGTGCCCGTCAAACGAGCGCCCACCCCAGATTCGTTGGTCTTCACCAAGAATTGCGTACGCGGGAGCGGGATCAGAAAAAGTATGTAATTGCCCGAGCGCAACGACCTCTTCACGAGTATCACGTGACTGCCAGTAGAACTTTGGAAAGAGCGGTTGAGCATGAAGCCATTCTATAAATGCAAACGATGGTTTTTGCGTTAGAACTTCAACACAACGAACTTCACTTGCTTGGGCATTTTGTACTCGCTCAATCAAAGCGGAGATAGTTTGCTGGAAATGTGACAAATCGACCTCGTTCACATCTAAATTATTATTATATTAGTTTGATACTTTATGGGCAGCACCCACTTAGATCAAGAATCTACTATATCTTTTGAACATTCGTGTGATTTTAAGCGATCTAGCCCCTTTATTCACCTTAGCCAATAACAAAGAAAGCGATTAATTAAAATTTAGAAAAGAGTGACAACAAAAAGACCAAACGTGACACTGAAATACGACATTCATCAGATTTTTATTCTATCAAACGTCATTTTGCGGTACTTTAATAAAGTATTTAAATTAATTTCAGGAAATCGGCAATGCAAAATATCGGGATGTCGTCAAAACTCAACAGCGTATGCTACGAAATCAGGGGGCCTGTACTCAAACATGCTAAGCGCATGGAAGAAGAAGGGCATAAAATACTGAAGCTTAATATTGGTAACCCCGCCCCATTTGGTTTTGACGCCCCTGATGAAATCCTTGTTGATGTAATCCGTAACCTACCGACATCTCAAGGTTACTGCGACTCAAAAGGCATCTATTCAGCCCGCAAAGCGGTTGTTCAGCACTACCAGAAAAAAGGCCTACGTAACCTTGATGTAGAAGACGTTTACATTGGTAACGGCGCATCAGAGCTTATCGTTATGTCTATGCAGGCGCTACTGGATAATGGTGATGAAATCTTAGTTCCCGCTCCAGACTACCCACTATGGACAGCGTCTGTTGCGCTTTCTGGTGGTACACCGGTTCATTACATGTGTGATGAAGATGCCGATTGGTACCCAGACCTTGATGACATGCGTGCGAAGATCTCACCAAAGACTCGCGGCATCGTTCTTATCAACCCGAACAACCCAACAGGCGCTGTATACAGCCGTGATTTCCTATTACAAGTTGTTGAAATTGCTCGTGAGCATGGGTTAATTATCTTCGCTGATGAAATCTACGACAAAGTGCTTTACGACGGTGCGGTACACACTTCAGTTGCAACGCTTGCCGAAGATGTATTAATGGTCACATTCAACGGTCTGTCTAAGGCTTACCGTGTATGTGGTTTCCGTGGTGGCTGGATGTTCTTAACGGGTCCAAAACACATAGCGAAAGGCTACGTTGAAGGGCTAGAAATGCTCGCCTCGATGCGTTTGTGTGCCAACGTGCCAATGCAACACGCGATCCAAACCGCGCTCGGCGGCTATCAGAGTATTAATGAACTGATTCTGCCAGGCGGTCGACTACTTGAGCAACGCGACCGCGCATGGGAGCTGATCAACAAGATCCCTGGCGTTTCTTGTGTTAAACCGAAAGGCGCAATGTACCTGTTCCCTAAGATCGATACCAAGATGTACGCCATCAAAGACGATCAGAAGTTTGTGCTCGACTTCCTTAAGCAAGAGAAGGTGCTATTGGTTCAAGGTACTGGCTTCAACTGGCCAAAACCGGATCACTTCCGCATCGTGACTCTGCCACATATCGAAGACCTAGAAATCGCGATTGGTCGTCTAGAGCGCTTCTTACAGACTTACAGCCAAGATGAGCTCACAGTCGATTAATTAACGCAAAAAGTTATGACTACAATTTGCTGTTTTAAAAGACTTTAACTTGTATTCATTCACTTCTATGCTTAAAAGGCTCCTGTTTGGGAGCCTTTTTTGTATCCGCTGTCTCGTGTCCCTGTGCAAACACAAGATACGAGTGGAGCATTGCTTATACCAATCACAGTAAGTAAGTGTTCAGAAATAGCGCAGGGAAAAAACTTGAGAACAAGGCAGGATTTTTTGGTAAGTAGTTATTCTACAATCAAAAATTCTAACAAAGTTATCGAGTTTTTTAACAAGCTAGGATGACCAGTTATTTACTACGATTGGTACTATAAGGACATTTATGAAACAGAGCCATTTCTTCGCCCATCTTGCCCGTATGAAGCTGATTCAACGCTGGCCTTTGATGCGCTCAGTCTCAAGCGAGAACATTTCAGAGCATAGCCTACAGGTCGCTTTCGTCGCCCACGCCTTGGCGCTTATCAAAAACAAGAAGTTTGATGGCAAACTCAACCCCGAGCACATTGCTCTGCTTGGCATGTACCACGATACCAGTGAAGTGCTAACAGGTGATTTACCGACGCCAGTTAAATACTACAATCCAGACATCGCACAAGAGTATAAGAAGATAGAAGCGGCAGCAGAGCAAAGACTGCTTTCAATGCTGCCAGAAGAGTTCCGAGACGACTTCTCCCCGTTTTTGATATCTGGAACAGCAAACAAAGAAGAGCAAAGCATCGTTAAGCAAGCCGACACTATCTGCGCTTACCTCAAGTGTTTGGAGGAACTCAGTGCGGGCAACCATGAGTACGAACAAGCGAAACGCCGACTAGAAGAGACTCTCGAACAGCGTAAAAGCCCGGAAATGGACTACTTTCTCACCACATTTGCGCCGAGCTTTGAATTATCACTAGACGAGATAAGCTAGCTGGGTATAAGTTGAGTGTAATTAGCTAAATAAATCAATTTGATAGGTGCTATTTTGAATTCTCCACTCGAACCACCATTTGAACTCGAACAAGAATGGCAACATCGAAATGACGATGAACATAAAATAAGGCGTGATGACCACCGTAGCCCGTATCAACGCGATCGTGCGCGGGTGCTTCACTCTGCCGCTTTTCGCCGCCTCCAAGCAAAAACCCAAGTTCATGGCACCACGGTAAACGATTTCCACCGAACTCGCCTTACTCATTCGCTAGAAGCCGCTCAGCTAGGTACCGGTATCGTTGCCCAGCTGAAAAAAAAGCAGCCCGAGTTTCGAGATTTGTTGCCTTCAGACAGTTTGATTGATTCATTGTGTCTTGCTCACGACATTGGCCACCCACCTTATGGGCACGGTGGCGAAGTCGCGTTGAACTATATGATGCGCGATCATGGTGGCTTTGAGGGCAATGCTCAAACATTTCGCATTGTCACGCAGCTAGAACCTTACACTGAACATCACGGGATGAACCTATCTCGACGCACTTTGTTAGGTCTGATTAAGTACCCTTCTCTGCTGAGTGAGGTTCAAGCTAAATTACAGTCTGAGCCTGTTAAGCATCAACGACAGCTCCGAGCCAAAGATTGGATGCCAGCAAAAGGCATCTACGATCATGATGAAGAACTTTTTAACTGGGTGCTTGAACCGCTTTCAAGCAGCGACCAACAGCTCCTAAAACAGAAAAGAAAAACACACACCGAGCCTCTTGAACATAACAAGACCAAATATAAGTCGCTGGATTGTTCGATTATGGAGTTGGCTGATGACATCGCGTATGGCGTGCACGATTTAGAAGATGCGATTGTGCTTGGCTCTGTCACCAAATCTCAATGGGTCGAGTCGGCTTACCCTCAACTTAAAGAGATGGCCGACCCTTGGGTTTGTGAACACCTAGATTCAATCACAGAGATGCTTTTCTCTGGTGAGCAGTATCGTCGAAAGGATGCGATTGGTGGGATAGTCAACGCACTGTTGACCAGTATTTCGATTGAACGAGTAGATGCTAGATTTGAGAATGTACTGCTTGCTTACAATGCGGTGCTTGAACCGAGCATGGACGCCACACTCGACAAACTGAAACATTTTGTCAGCGAGTTCGTGATTCAAGTGCCACAGGTTCAAGTGATCGAATATAAAGGTCAGCAGATTATCATGGATATGTTTGAAGCATTCAGCGCAGATCCTGAACGCTTGCTGCCACTACCTATCAAGAAGCAATGGCTACAACATCAAGATGAGTCTCGAAAAATGCGCGTGATTGCGGATTACATTTCATCAATGACCGATGATCTTGCGCAGAAAATGCATCAGCAACTGTTCTCAGCTCATACCGAGTTTTAATTCCTGGCTCACTTTACTGAAACAGCTTAATCTAAGTAGTTTTTCTCAAACACGCCCGGTGGCATTTGATTGATTTGAAACTGAATCATTCGGTCAAATGCCGTTAGCAGAGGGCTAAAGTCTCGATCATTTTCTAACAAGCTCAACAGATGATAACCCGCCTCTACTGTCGAAAGGCTGTTTTCACTTGGCGCTTTGCGAATTCGGTAATTACCCTTGAGATCTTTCGGCAAGTGAACCGTATTCAGCGCATGCAAGTTACTCGATACTTGCCACATTTTGAACGCCTTCTTCCACGTGCCATCCAATAAAATCACACGCAACTTCTTATTTGGAGATGTTGCCGACTCAACTGAAACAGAGTTTTCACTTGGGTATAAAATCACATGTTGGTAATGTTCATCGGCCAGCAATGCGTTCAATTGTTCGTTGTCTGAAAAATCTTCACCGACAAGCGTCACGCTGTTATTTAGAGATAACGAGAGGATACGCGCAGTTCCCATCGGGCGATGCTCTTCTGATGGGTGCTGAAGAATGATAAGCTCAACATTCGATTCGAGTGGTGTAACCCACTGACAAATACAAGCTTTCAAAGCCTTGCTGCATTGGGGGCAATAACGAGACATGGATTTAATGTGTACCCTGTTTTAATTTTCACTTCACTTTTATGCGTCTTATTCCAATTTGAGCCAATACAAGCTTGGGTCGTATGGGATAGCAATGCGATTGCCGAGGGGCAATGGTGGCGGATCCTAACAGGAAACTTTTCACATACCAACTACTCGCACCTTCTGATGAATCTAGCAGGCTTATGGATCATCAGCTATCTGTTTCAACCGAGTAAAAAACAGCTTGTTCTTGCTCTGCTTGTGATTAGTTTAGTGACTGGAATCGCTCTGTTGTTTTCGAGTATTCAGATCTATGTTGGCCTATCTGGCACTTTGCATGGGTTGTTTGGCTTATTCGCGCTCAGTGAGGCTTTAAACGGTAGGAGATCAAGTTGGCTGTTAGTATTGGGATTAATCGCTAAAATCGCTTGGGAGCAGCTTATTGGCCCTTCTAGCACGACTGGCGAACTGATTAATGCTCGTGTCGCGATTGAAGCCCACCTAGCAGGTGCATTGGCCGGAGGCTTCATATCTATCGCTTCATTTCTAACAAGTAGACAAACGGATTAAAGTTGAATTCTTTCGCGGTTCTTTTTAACCGTGGCTTCACCTATCCCTTTCACACTCACCAAATCATCAGCAGTCGTAAATGCCCCGTTTTGATCCCTGTAATCGACGATCTCTTGAGCTTTCTTATCCCCAACACCAACCAATAGCGCTGACAGCTCTTCAGCTGTCGCGGTATTGATATTGACCGTAATCTCAATGCCATCGTAAAGCTCTGCCTTAGTTGGGCTGTCTGCATACGCTGCGGGGCTTAACAGAATCAGAAATGTAAGAAATAATGTTGAATATATCGTGCGCATAAACCGTTCCTTTGTTCAAAAAACGTAACTTATGCATTTGCTGCGCTAGATAAAACACTCACCAGACAAAAATAAAGCGGGTCACCTAAGTGACCCGCTTCGTTATACATCTAATTTTCATCAATTTGTTAGCTAGCTCGCAAACCGAGTTGCTGCACTACTTTCAAGTTGTATTCTCAAGTTGCATTACTCGGCAGAAGACTACCGAGTAAATTCAAAGCTTATTGAGCTTGACCAACGATGTAGTATTCAACGTCTGCATTTTTACGCAGTACGTTTAGTACATTAGTAAGGTCTTGTTGATTACCAACGCGCTCTAACTGTGCACCAAGTTGTGTGCTGTAAGCAGGGTTGATTTCAGCCGTTACTTTAGAAAGCTCAACAACAACGATGTTACCGTCTTGATCTTTAGATTGACCGAACACAGCTTGGCCGGCTTCTGGTTTCACTAGAGCGAATACAGATGCAGCTAATGGAGAATTACGGTCAATGGTTTCAAGTTCAGTAAACTCAAGGCTGTTATCCGCCAGTACCGCTTCATTACCTTGCTTAAGTTCGTTTACTAGAGAAACACCTAGCTCTACCGCTTGTTGCTCTGCTTTTACAGCAGACAATGCAGCTACAACTTGATCTTTCACTTCTGCTAAAGGAAGAACTGTTTCGTCGCGAGTCTCTTCTACACGTACAACAATAACGTGCTCAGGAGCCACTTCGATAACTTCAGAGTTCAAACCGTCTTCTTTCACTTCAGGGCTCAAGATAGCTTGCATTACTGCAGGCGTCATCAGAACTTCTGGAGCGTCAGCTTGAGAGATGAAATCAGTCGTCGTGATCTTCGCGTTGATAGCTTCAGCAGAGTCGTCTAGAGAATCTGGGAATTCAAACGCTACTTTTTCAAGTTCAGTTTGTTGCTCGTAGAACTGATCAACGGCGTGTTGGTCTAGAAGCTCTTGCTTAATATCAGTAGCAACTTCAGTGTAAGGCTGAGCTTGAGATGCTTTTACTTCGTCTAGCTTGATGATGTGGTAGCCAAAATCAGATTTAACTAAGCCAGTCGTATCGTCAATATTCTCAAGAGCGAAAGCCGCCTCTTCGAATGCTGGGTCCATAACATCGCGTTCAATCCAACCTAGGTCACCGCCAACATCGGCACTACCGAAGTCGTCAGATTTTTCTTCTGCTAGCGTAGCAAAATCAGCACCTGCATTTAGCTCGTCTAGGATAGACTTAGCTTTCGCTTCTTCATCACCTTGAACTAGAATGTGGCTAACTTTACGTTGCTCTTCAGTAGAGTACTTGTCTAGATGCTCTTGGTAATATTTCTGTGCTTCCTCATCGCTAACTTCAAGTTGCGATTTAAGTGCTTCAGCAGAAAGTTCGATGTAAGACACCTTAGCCTGCTCTGGACGAGTGTAAGCCGCAGGGTTCTCTTGGTAATACTGTTCGATTTGCTCGTCAGTTAACTCGATGGTTTTCGCTAGGTCAGCAACAGACAGTGTCACTGTGCGAATGTCACGAGTTTGAGCAATAAGCTTGCTCTGAATATCAATTTCGCCTTGAAGAACAAATTCACTGCCTTGAAGCGCAGTGACAAGCTGATTACGCATTAGGTCACGACGCATGTATTCTGCGAAGCTTTCTGCGCTGAAACCTGCACGACGTAATGCTGATTGGTAAACTTCTTGGTCGAATTGACCAGCCGTTTGGAACTGAGGCATTTCTAGAATCATGGTACGGATTTGAGAATCACTGATTCGTAGGCCTAGAGATTCTGCTTGCTGCTCAAGTAGAACATCGTTGATCATGCGATCAAGTACTGACTTACGGAAAGACTCCACGTATGCAGGGTCTGCAAGCATTTGAGCGAAGTAATCGCCAAGTTGAGATTGCATGCGATTACGTTCGTTTTGGTAAGCTTGTTCGAACTCACCACGAGCAATTTCTGTGTTGCCAACTTTAGCTGCTGCGTTGTTACCGCCACCGGTGATGTAGCTGCCTACACCTGCGAATACGAATGACAGGATAATCAACCCAAGGATAATTTTTACCGCGATGCTATTCACGCCTTCGCGTAATCGATCCATCATAATTTAAGTGCTCTCCGGATATGAAGCATTGGCTTCAAAATAAAAATCTATTCACGCGATATTATCAGAAAAAGAAATGCGCATCAGTAGGATGCGCATAATTTAAATAAGTTCAATGTGCTTTGCACATATACTGTTTGAAAATGAAACATCATTGTTCAAACAGTAAACGCATATTACTGCCTTCTCCTCACAAAAACTTGAGGTTTCAGCAACAAAAATTAGTTACATGCGTCTTTAAGTGCTTTACCCGCTTTGAAGCCAGGTACTTTAGCTTCTGCGATTTGGATCTCTTCACCAGTTTTTGGGTTACGACCTGTACGAGCAGCACGAGTACGAACACTGAAAGTACCAAAGCCAACAAGTGCAACTTGGTCGCCTGATTGTAGCGTTGTGCCAACTGCTTCGATGAAAGCGTCTAGAGCGCGACCAGCTGAAGCTTTAGAGATGTCTGCGTTTTCTGCGATTGATTCTACTAGTTGTGTTTTATTCACTGTTTTTCCCCTATGTGTCATCTGTGACTACTTCTCGATGACTGTACGTTCCATTTTGGTTTTAATTTAGCCGCAAGCCTTATTACAAAAGGGCTGCCGCTTTAGTCGAATAACTTAGCGTCCAAAAAAAACGCTGACAAGCCTTTTCGGGTCTATCAGCGTAATTCTTTACTTATTTTTGCTATGCATCACTATTTTTTCACGTCAAACTCGACCCCTGACGGATCTCGTTCTAGCGCGACTTTAAGTACTTCATCAATCCATTGGACCGGAATCACCTTTAAGTCAGCGATTACATTGTCTGGAATCTCTTCCAAATCACGCTCATTGTCTTTAGGAATCAAGACTGTTTTAATGCCACCACGGTGCGCTGCAAGCAGCTTTTCTTTCAAGCCACCGATAGGTAAAACTTCACCACGAAGGGTAATTTCACCGGTCATACCAACCTCTGCTTTTACAGGGTTACCCGTTAAGCTAGAGACCAATGCAGTACACATTGCGATACCCGCACTCGGGCCATCTTTTGGCGTTGCACCTTCCGGTACGTGAACATGAATGTCACGTTTCTCGTAGAAATCGGTGTTAATACCCAGATTTTCTGCACGAGAACGAACCACTGTCATTGCCGCTTGAATCGACTCTTTCATCACATCGCCTAGTGAACCGGTTTGCGTTAGCTTACCTTTACCTGGCATTGATTCAGTTTCGATGGTCAGTAGATCGCCACCTACTTGCGTCCATGCTAAGCCAGTTACTTGGCCGATACGGTTGCTTTCATCCGCTTTACCGAAGTCATGACGTTGCACACCTAAGTACTCTTTCAGGTTATCAATGTTAACCGTTACAGATTTAAGGCTGCTGTCTAACAAGATATTCTTCACTGCTTTACGACAGATCTTAGAGATTTCACGCTCTAGGCTACGCACACCCGCTTCACGCGTGTAGTAACGAATGATGCCGATGATTGCAGAGTCTTCAATCTCAATCTCATTAGGCTTAAGACCGTTGCGTTGAACTTGCTTGTCCAATAGGTGGCTCTTAGCAATGTTCAGCTTCTCATCTTCTGTGTAACCCGACAGACGAATCACTTCCATACGGTCCAATAGTGGGCCCGGAATATCCATCGAGTTAGACGTTGCAACAAACATCACATCAGATAAATCGTAATCGACTTCTAGGTAGTGATCGTTAAATGCGTTGTTTTGCTCAGGGTCTAGCACTTCTAGAAGCGCAGAAGATGGGTCGCCACGCATATCAGAAGACATCTTATCGATTTCATCTAATAGGAACAGTGGGTTCTTAACACCAACTTTAGACATCTTCTGGATTAATTTACCCGGAAGTGAACCGATGTACGTACGACGGTGACCACGAATCTCAGCTTCATCACGAACGCCGCCTAGCGCCATACGTGTGTACTTACGACCCGTTGCCGCGGCAATCGAACGGCCTAGTGAAGTTTTACCAACACCAGGAGGACCTACAAGACAAAGGATTGGACCTTTTAGTTTGTTGATACGGTTTTGTACTGCCAAGTATTCGAGAATACGTTCTTTAACACGTTCTAAGCCGTAGTGATCTTCGTTTAAGATCTCTTCCGCTTTCGCTAAATTCTTTTTAACTTTTGAACGCTTAGCCCAAGGAACGCCTACCATCCAATCAATGTAACTACGTACTACTGTTGCTTCAGCAGACATTGGCGACATCATTTTCAGTTTTTGCAGTTCTTGCTCAGTTTTTTCACGAGCTTCTTGAGGCATCTTAGAATCTTCGATCTTCTTCTTCAGAGTCTCGAATTCATCAGGCGCGTCGTCCATCTCGCCCAGTTCTTTCTGAATCGCTTTCATTTGCTCATTCAGATAGTACTCACGCTGAGACTTTTCCATCTGTTTCTTAACGCGGCCACGGATGCGTTTTTCAACTTGCAGGATATCAATTTCTGACTCCATTTGGCCCATCAAGAATTCCAGGCGTTCCGTCACATCTGAAATTTCTAGAACGTGCTGCTTATCTACCAGTTTAAGTGGCATGTGCGCAGCAATCGTATCAGCAAGGCGAGCAGCCTCATCAATACCGTTCAGCGAGGTTAGAACCTCTGGTGGAATCTTTTTGTTCAGCTTAATAAAGCCTTCGAATTGATTGATCGCACTGCGAACAACCACTTCTTGTTCTTTTTCGTCAAGTTCTGAGGTTACAACGTATTCGGCATCCGCTAAGAAAAACTCACTCTCTTTGAACTGGTGAATTTTTGCACGCTGCTGACCTTCGACAAGTACTTTTACGGTACCATCTGGCAGCTTTAGCAACTGAAGAATAGTAGCGACTGTACCTACGTTAAATAGGTCGTCGATTGAAGGCTCATCAGTGTCCGCTTCTTTCTGCGCTACAAGTAGTACTTGTTTGTTAGCTTCCATTGCCGATTCAAGGCAAGTAATCGATTTTTCACGACCAACAAACAATGGAATAACCATGTGTGGGTAAACCACTACATCACGTAGAGGTAGCACGGGGATTTCGATACGCTCGGAACGTTCCAAGTTCATATATTTCTCTCTTCCGCTTTAACTTATAAAGCAGTATATGGGGCTTAAACGACTGGATTCAATGGAAGAATAAAAAAAAGGAGGTAATTGCTTACCTCCTTTTTCAATTTGAGTGTGTAGTCTTAAAAAGACCTACTCTGCAACAGCTGCTTGGTTATCTGAGTTACTGTAAATCAATAGTGGTTCTGACTCACCATTAATTACCGACTCATCAATCACAACCTTGCTTACATCAGTTGAAGATGGCAGTTCGTACATAGTTTCTAGTAGAACACCTTCCAAGATAGAGCGTAGACCACGAGCACCCGTTTTACGGTTCATTGCTTTCTTCGCAATTGCGCGTAGGGCGTCTTCACGGAATTCTAACTCTGTATCCTCAAGTTCAAATAATGCAGCGTACTGTTTTGTCAGTGCATTCTTTGGCTCACAAAGGATTTGGATTAGCGCTTCTTCATCAAGCTCTGTCAGTGTTGTTGTAACAGGTAGACGACCAATGAATTCTGGAATCAAACCATACTTCACTAGATCTTCAGGTTCTACTTGAGTGAACAGTTCACCGATAGTTTTGGTTTCGTCTTTTGAACGCACTTCTGCGCCAAAGCCGATACCTGAACCTGTTTCTACACGTTGCTCAATCACTTTATCTAGGCCGGCAAACGCACCACCACAGATAAATAGGATCTTAGACGTGTCCACTTGCAAGAACTCTTGCTGTGGATGCTTACGACCACCTTGAGGTGGAACTGAAGCCACTGTACCTTCAACAAGTTTTAATAGAGCTTGCTGTACACCTTCACCAGACACGTCACGCGTGATCGATGGGTTTTCAGCTTTACGAGAAATCTTATCGATTTCATCGATGTAAACAATGCCGCGTTCCGCTTTCGCTACGTCGTAATCACATTTCTGAAGCAACTTCTGGATGATGTTTTCAACATCTTCGCCCACATAACCCGCTTCGGTTAGTGTTGTTGCATCTGCCATTGTGAAAGGAACGTCTAGGAAACGAGCCAGTGTTTCAGCCAGTAGGGTTTTACCACTACCAGTAGGACCGATAAGAAGAATGTTACTCTTACCTAGCTCTACGCCTTCAGCCGTCGTATCACCATTACGTAAACGCTTGTAGTGGTTATATACTGCAACTGCTAGCACTTTTTTCGCGTATTCTTGACCGATTACATAGTCGTCAAGATGCTCACGAATCTCACGCGGCGTTGGCAGCGATTCCGATTCTTTCTTTGGAAGAACATCTTTAATTTCTTCACGAATAATGTCGTTACAAAGATCGACACATTCATCACAAATGTAAACAGAAGGACCTGCGATTAACTTGCGAACTTCGTGCTGGCTTTTGCCACAGAAAGAGCAGTAAAGCAATTTACCGCTACCACCCTCTTTGCTTTTATCTGTCATTCGCTAACCTCTTAGCCTTTACTCTCTATGTTTGAGTGTATATCAATTTGAATCACTTTGCGTTAAACAATTGCCCTGCAATTATTGACCGCGGTGATTAAGAACTGAATCCACCAAACCGTATTCTACAGCCTGATCAGCAGACATGAAATTGTCACGATCTGTATCACGCTCAACAACCTCTAGAGGCTGACCTGTGTGCTCTGCCAATAGTTTGTTTAGCTTTTGCTTGATCGTTAGGATCTCTTGCGCGTGAATTTGAATATCAGACGCTTGGCCTTGGAAGCCGCCAAGTGGCTGGTGAATCATTACACGTGAGTTTGGAAGCACGTGACGCTTACCCGGAGTACCACCCGCTAGTAAGAATGCACCCATAGAGCAAGCTTGACCCATACATACTGTGCTCACGTTTGGCTTGATGAACTGCATTGTGTCATAGATAGACATGCCCGCTGTTACGCTACCGCCAGGTGAGTTGATGTAAAGATAGATATCTTTGTCTGGGTTTTCTGATTCCAAGAAAAGCAGTTGAGCCACGACAAGATTTGCCATGTGGTCTTCCACTTGACCTGTTAAGAAAATGATACGTTCTTTTAATAGACGAGAATAAATATCGTAAGAACGTTCACCACGGGAAGTCTGTTCAACCACCATAGGAACTAGTGCGTCCATAATCGATGGCATTGTATTTTTTTCTTGGTAGCTCATATTCTTATGTCCCTAAAATAAATGGCCCGAATGATTAAATCATACGGACCATTGTTAGCAGAATTGTTGACCGTACGTCAACCTTCTACGTCAGATATTACTATATTAAGCAGGTTGCTGATTCATTAGCTCGTTGAAGCTAACTTCTTTATCAGAAACTTGAGCTTTAGCGATGATTGCATCAATAGCTTGCTCTTCTAGAGCAACATTGCGCATGTTGTTCATCATTTGCTCGTTTTGCTCGTAGTAAGCAATAACTTCTGTTGGATCTTCGTATGCTGTAGCCATCTCTTCGATGATAGCTTTAACTTTCTCGTCATCAGCTTTTAGCTCTTCAGTCTTGATTACTTCACCAAGAAGAAGACCTACAACTACGCGACGTTTAGCTTGCTCTTCGAACAGCTCACGTGGAAGTTGGTCAGCAGCTTCAGTGTTACCACCGAAACGTTGAGCAGCTTGTTGACGTAGAACACCGATCTCTTGATCGATTAGAGCAGAAGGTACGTCGATGTTGTTTTCGTTAACTAGACCGTCGATTGCTTGCTCTTTGATGCGGTTCTTAACTGCTTGCTTAAGCTCACGCTCCATGTTCTTACGAACTTCAGCTTTAAGGCCTTCAACGCCTTCAGCTGCGCCGAACTTAGAAACGAATTCTTCGTTTAGTTCTGGAAGCTCACGAGCTTCAACTTTGTTCAGCTTGATAGAGAACTTAGCAGCTTTACCTTTTAGGTTTTCAGCGTGGTAATCTTCTGGGAAGTTTACTTCGATTTCGAATTCCATACCTGCTGTTTTACCAACGATACCGTCTTCAAAACCAGGGATCATGCGACCAGCGCCCATCTCTAGTGGGAAGTTCTCAGCTTTGCCGCCTTCAAACTCTTCACCGTCGATAGAACCAACGAAGTCGATAGTTGCACGAGAACCAGCGTCAGCAGCAGCTTCAACTTCAGTCCAAGTCGCTTGTTGCTTACGTAGAGTTTCGATCATCTCTTCAACGTCAGCTTCTTTAACTTCTACTGCTGGTTTCTCAACAGTGATGTTTTCTAGACCTTTCAGCTCAACTTCTGGGTAAACTTCAAAAGTTGCGTTGAATACTAGGTCAGCGCCTTCGTTGTTTTCAACTGGTGCGAAAGTAGGTGCGCCAGCTGGGTTGATTTTCTCTTTAACGATCGCTTCGATGAAGTGACGTTGCATTACTTCGCCCATCACGTCTTGACGTACTGCTTTGCCGTACATTTTAGCAACCATCTTCATTGGCACTTTGCCTTTACGGAAGCCATCGAAACGACGGTTTTTCGCGATGTTGCGTAGTTCAGCTGTAACTGCATCTTCGATGTTAGCAGCAGGAACAGTAATATTAAGACGGCGCTCTAGGCCTTCTAGCGTTTCAACAGTAACTTGCATTATATAAACCTCAAAACTGGCTCAGTAATCTGAGCATATGAGCCGTAACTTAGCTTTAATTCAAAAGCCGACGTTGTTGGCTGCATCCTTGTGTAGTGCTCTATCCGAACACCTAATTTAAAATCGAGCATTGATGTCTGAATTGATTATTCAACCAAACACCAGACTAATCAGCGATATCTTCGTTCTTCACGCGTCGATTAAAACGCAATAAAGCTTGTTTTCGAAAACAAGAAAGGTATCTCCGATTAGCCTCAGGACAGAAATTTTAGACGCGACATTCTAGCGATCTGTTTAATCTCTGTCGAGCCGTTCACCTCTGCATGATGATGAATGCTCTAAATTCGTCCAACTAAATGATACAAAAACGATCAAATCATCACTTAGCACAACAGAAATGGGGACAATAGCGACTTTTTCAAGGGAATCGAGGGCTTTTTTTGCTAAAAACCTTAAAAAGAGATCTTGCTCTTGTTTTACCCCTCAGAGTCGATAACTTTTTCAACAATCCCCGTTACAAACCCTTAACCTACATCCATCTGGCGACTGTCTACTTTCAGCAAACACTACCGCTATTTGCTACCATAAACGAGAGAAGACAGGCTTGATTATTTACCAAAGAAATGAGCGGAGAGCCTTCATGTTTCAAGCTTTGAGAATCCCAATCCTATTAATGGCCACATACAGTTTACTAATGGTGTTCGGCGGTCATTGGGTGTGGAACACAAGCCATGAAAGTTTGTTAAATGATCATCAATCTAAGCTAGACCGATTTTCGGTTCATATTTCAAGCCAACTCGACAAGTTCGCGCACATTCCCGAGCTGCTTTCAAAAGACAAAGAGTTGGTCGATGCTCTTCACTCTCCAAGTAACTCTGCGCAAATCGAACTCACCAATCGCTACCTAGAACACGTAAACTCGGTGATTCAAGCATCGGACACCTATCTGTTAGATAGCATTGGCACCACCATAGCAGCCAGTAACTGGAATCTACCGCGTTCTTTTATTCGGCGAAATTTCGCTTTCCGTCCCTACTTTCAAGAAGCGATTCTTGGCAATGAAAATCAATATTTTGCGCTAGGTTCAACCTCTGGGAAACGAGGCTATTATTATTCTTACCCCGTCGCCTATGCCGCCGAGATTATTGGCGTCATTGTCGTAAAGATGGATTTATCGCTGATTGAAGCAAGTTGGAAAGGCAAACAGAGTTTTTTTGTTGCTGACGATAAAGACCAGATCGTATTTATGTCGAGTAATCCCGAGTGGCTGTTCAAAAGCCTTCAACCATTAAGCGAAGAACAACACACTCGAATTCAAGAAAGCAGGCAGTATCTCGATACAAAAATAGAAAGCCTGCACTTCTCCGGTGACTTAGAGAGTGCTACTAGCAATATTGAGTCTCCCCACAAGCTCGTCCAAGAGCAGTTCTTTAACTCCTCACGCTTCCTAGCCGAGCCAAAACTCACCATACGAGTATTTTCTCCGACCCACTTAGTTTGGTGGGACTTGGTTGCTTACCTTGTGGTTTTGAGCCTTATTTTTGCGATTATTTATCTAACGATGCAACTCAATCACCATCGACAACAAAGACGAGCTCAGATAGACAGACTGCAATCCGAAGCCAAGCAAAAGCTAGAATTTCAAGTGCTTGAACGAACATCAGAGTTGCATGTCGAGATTAAGCACCGAATCGAAACTGAACATGTACTGAGGCAGACACAAGACGAACTCATCCAAGCCGCCAAACTGGCAGTGTTGGGGCAAATGTCAGCAAGCATCAGCCATGAACTGAATAACCCGCTTGCTGCGATTCGCAGTTATGCCGACAACGGCCGACTGTTTCTTGCCAAAGAAAAAACCGAGCGTGTCGATGACAACCTATCGCGAATCTCGGCGCTCACTGACCGTATGGCTAAGATAAGCCACCAGCTTCGTTCCTTTGCAAAGAAATCCACTGCGGAAGAGCTGCACACGTTACAGATACTGCCAGTATTGCACTCGTCAAAAGAACTGATGAAACCACAACTCAAGAGTGAACGAGTAAAGGTCAACGAACTTCCTGAAACCTTTGATGCTTGCGTGCTCGCCAACGCCATTCAATTGGAACAAGTGATCATTAATTTGCTGACTAACGCGATTCAGGCGATGGAACAACAAGACGACAAACAATTAGCTATTCTGTTAGAGATTAGGAAGCCCGACCATCAACAAGCCAAGACCTTGCTGATTCATGTCGATGACAATGGCCCAGGCTTCACCTCCCCTTCTAACGGAAATTTTTTTGAACCCTTCCATACCACCAAGAAAAATGGACTTGGACTTGGGCTATCGATTTCTCAACAAATAATCAGCGGAATAAATGGCAAGCTAGTTACCGATCACAGCCCACAAGGTGGTGCTCGATTTAGTATCGAGTTACCCATAGTTCCAACAAAAGAATCAGATTAGTCGCTAAGCAAACCAGTACACCTTCACCAACAATAAAAATAAAAGATTAAAGGAATAACTATGTGTCACGTCTATTTCATTGATGATGAATCCGATCTGAGAATGGCTATTGAACAGAGCTTTGAGCTCGCCGATATTGATGCCGAATTCTTTCCCGATGCGGAGTCTGCTCTGCTCGCGATTCAAGAGAACGGCTTACCTCACGTCATCATCACTGATATCTGTCTACCGGGCCTTTCCGGGCATGATCTGCTCAACACCGTGATGCACAAAGACAAAGAGATCCCCGTGATTATGATTACTGGTCACGGCGATATTTCGATGGCTGTACAAGCGATCCAAGATGGCGCCTATGACTTCATCGAAAAGCCGTTCGCCAATGAACGTCTAATCGAAACCACCAAACGAGTAATAGAAAAACGTCAACTCACACTCGAGAATCTTGAATTGAAGCGCTCTTTAAAGGCCAGTAAAGCGCTTGGGCCGAGAATCATTGGTGACACGCAATCAATGACCGACCTGCGTTCTATCATCACTCATGTGGCAGATACTAACGCTGACATTTTACTCTTTGGTGAAACTGGCACAGGCAAAGAGTTGGTCGCACGCTCTCTACATGAACAAAGCAGCCGGCGAGAACAAAACTTCGTCGCCGTCAATTGCGGTGCGGTACCTGAAAACCTGATAGAGAGTGAACTGTATGGTCATGAGAAAGGTGCGTTCACTGGCGCAGAAAGCAAGCGAGTGGGTAAATTTGAATTTGCTCAAGGCGGAACTCTATTCTTAGATGAAATTGAGTCCATGCCGATGCAGGCACAAATTCGCCTGTTGCGCGTCTTACAAGAGCGCGTTATTGAAAGGGTTGGCTCAAACGGTTTAGTGCCTCTCGATATTCGAGTAATCGCCGCAACCAAAGTCGACCTAAAGAAGGCGGCTGAAGAAGGCGTTTTCCGCCAAGACCTCTATTATCGACTCAACGTTGTCACCTTGGATTTACCGCCGTTAAGAAGCCGTCAAGAAGATATCCCAGCACTCTTCCACCACTTCTTACTGGTCGCTGCTGCACGTTATGGCAAGACAGCACCAGCACTTCCACAAAAGGAGCTGCACGCGCTTTTAGCCCATGATTGGCCGGGAAATGTACGAGAATTGCGTAATACAGCTGAGCGGTTTGTACTTTTAGGTAAGCTTTCTCACTTATCAGACAACACCAATCAAGTCACTCAAGAACTGTCTTTGGCAGAACTGGTGTCTGACTTTGAGAAAAACACGTTAAAACAAGCGCTTATTGAATGTAATGGCAGTATTAAACAGACTATGGATAGACTGCAACTTCCACGTAAAACCCTCTACGATAAAATGCAAAAACACCAACTGGTTAAAGAGTCATACCGACAGAGCGAAAACTAAATTAAATTTGGGAGCAAGATCACCTATACTTATTTCACAACAGGATGTTATGCAACCAAGGTGGTAAGGAGGTCATTATGGGTGAGAAAACAAAAGTTCCCTCGATCACCGATACGTTTGAAATTGACGGTATTTTTTACACTGACAATCATGTCAACTTAGACACGCCAGAATTAGAGGCAAAAAGAGCGCTGTATGAGCCGATTGATTCTGGCTCTCGATATGGAAAAATCATTGATGAGGAGGTTTAGCCCTCCCCATCACTTCGCTATGATTTCACTCTCTATTTCGTGATGATCTCCGGCCCCATCAAGGTAGTCGGTAACCATGTTGATACCCAAGGTACGTAGGTTACGATAATCAGGAATAAGAACATCACGCCAACCCATGGCAGTGCGGCTTTTACTACGTTCATCATCGACATCTTCGCGACCCCTGCGGTCACAAACAAGTTGAGCCCCACAGGCGGTGTTATCATCCCTATCTCCATGTTCACCACCATCATGATACCTAGGTGAATTGGGTCGATGCCCAGTGCAATTGCAATTGGGAATACCAACGGCGCAACGATGATCAGCAAGCCTGATGGCTCCATGAACTGCCCACCAATCAAGAGTAGAACGTTCACCACAATCAAGAAGGTGATCGGCCCTAAACCTGCAGACAACATGGATTCCGTGATCATCTGAGGAATGCGTTCTTCTGTCAGTACATGCTTAAGAATCAGAGCATTGGCAATGATAAACAACAACATGATGGTCAGCTTACCCGCATCATAGAGCGTGTCTTTGGTGTCTTTATGGAAAAACGTTTGGAACACTTTCACCAAAGCAGGCTTTGTATTCTTCTTGTCCGCAAACGGTCCCATATCTTTATAGATAAAGTTGGCAATGAAGAACGCGTAAACCGCTGCAACAGCCGCCGCTTCTGTCGGAGTAAAGATACCTCCGTAGATACCACCTAAAATGATAACAATCAGCAACAAGCCCCAGCTCGCATCCTTCGCGGCCGCGAACATCTCACCCCAGCCCACAAATGGCTGTGCAGGAATTTTCTTAATACGTGCTGCAATGTAGATAGCTATCATCAACATCACGCCCGCCAACAGTCCAGGAATCACACCGCCTAAGAACATACGACCCACAGATACATCCGTCGCCGCAGCGTAAACCACCATAACGATAGATGGTGGAATCAAGATACCCAACGTACCCGCGTTACAGATAACCCCTGCCGCGAACTCTTTTGTGTAGCCGTTTTTGATCATACCTGCGATAACAATACTACCGATGGCCACTACCGTTGCAGGAGACGACCCAGATAACGCTGCGAACATCATACACGCCACAACCGATGCCATTGCTAAACCGCCGCGGAACCAACCCACCATTGCAATAGCAAAACGGATAATACGTTTCGCCACACCACCTGTGGACATGAAGCTAGAGGCCAAGATAAAGAAAGGAATCGCTAAGAGAGTGTAGTGGCCTGCAAATGCATTAAACAGCGTTTGTGCAACGGATGCCAAAGAAGCATCTGAATGCATCAATAAGAATATGACGCTTGATAAACCGAGGGAAATCGCAATTGGTACACCGACCAACATGAAAGCAATTACCATTAAAAATAGAAATAACATTGCCATGATTAGTCTTCCTTACCGTTAGATTTTGTACCCGACTCGTTCGCCTTGTTTTGCTTAGTCGAATCCAATACCGCTGTCGCGTCTTCATCAGAACCCGCTAACACATCAGCTTTCAATGCATCCAGCTCTTCTTCGGCTTCATGCCCCGCAATCATGCGATCAAGCTTGCCTGTGACTACTTGGTAAGCAACTTGGGCAAAACGGAACGTCAGCATTGCCATACCAATAGGCAGTGCCATGTAAGGAATAAAACGTGGCAGTTTCTCGTATCGCTCGCCTTCATTCATCCAGTCGGCAAGGAACTGAAGCATCTCTGGCATTGGAATATCATCGGTCTCGTACCAAGCGCGCTCAGTCGCGAACGGGTACCAGTAATTCCAAGAACCTATAAGAAGTAAGATTGAGAATGCTAGGCAGCTTGTGACGGCGATTAACGCATACACTTTGCGTAGCTTTTCTGGGGCAAGGTTGATGATCACATCAACACCAATGTGGAAGTGTTTTTTAACGCCATAAGATGCGCCCACTAACACCATCCAAGCGAACATGAACACAGTCAGTTCTAGTGCCCATAAGATATTGCCATTGAATGCGTATCGAAATACCACATTGGCAAAAGTAAGTAGCGTCATTGCGCCAAGGAAAAATGCGATTAATGACTCTTCAATCACATCCGTAACTCTTCCGACTTTGGAAAAAAAAGAGGTTTCCAGTGCTGATTCGCTAGAATTTGGCTGTTCCATTTGAGGATTATCCATAATTGACTCCGCTTATAGTTATTTTAATTAGGAGTGGCGAAATTCACGCCACTCCTTTAGCGGTGTTATTGGTTTGAAGCTAACGCTGCATCGATAAGATCTGAACCGATGTCTTTTTCAAACTTCTTCCATACTGGTTGAAGCGCAGTTACCCATGCTTCACGCTGTTCAGGCGTAAGCGTACGAACCTCACCACCCGCTTCGATGATGTTGTTTTTGTTCGCTAGGTTAACTTTTGAAGATTCTGCGTTACGAGTCTCAGACACTTCTTGAACGATTGTGCCAAGTTGCGTACGTACATCTTCAGGTAGGTCTTTCCAGAAGTCGTTCGACGTTACTACCAGGTAATCAAGGATACCGTGGTTG
This sequence comes from Vibrio sp. 10N.222.49.A3, assembly GCF_041475145.1. NCBI lineage: Bacteria > Pseudomonadati > Pseudomonadota > Gammaproteobacteria > Vibrionales > Vibrionaceae > Vibrio > Vibrio sp. 10N.222.49.A3. The sequence continues at coordinate 64,598 of NZ_JBFRVM010000052.1, read as the reverse complement.
GTTTCAGTTACGCCGTCTTGTACTTCAAAGAACTTCTTACCGTAAATGTTTGACCATGTGTTCTCTTGGCCATCGATAACCTTAGTTTGTAGGCCACCGTATACTTCTTTGAAAGACATCTTCTGTGGGTTAGCACCTAGCTGTTCAAACTGAGCAACCAATACGTCTGATGCTTGAACACGGAATTTCAAACCTTCCGCGTCTTCAGGATTGATAAGAGGTTTGTTTGCTGACATCTGTTTCATGCCATTGTGCCAAAACGCTAGTCCTTGAAGGCCACGACGCTTCATCGCGTTCTTCAGCTTTTCACCAGACTCTGAGTTTTGGAAACGGTCAACAGCTTCTACGTCTTCAAATAGGAAAGGAAGGTCAAAAATGCGGTATTTCTTAGTGAACTTCTCAAATTTAGACAGCGATGGTGCCGCCATTTGAACATCACCATTTAACAGGGCTTCCAGTACTTTATTATCATCGTAGAGTGTTGAGTTAGGGAAAACTTGCATACAAGCTTTGCCATTCATTTCCGTGTTTACTCGCTCTTCCAGTAAAGAAGCGGCAATGCCTTTCGGGTGCTTATCGGTATTGGTTACATGACTGAATTTAATCACGATTTCACCTGGGTCACAGTTTGCAGCAGCATTAAAACTTGTGAGCGCCAGAGCAGATACAGACAGCAGGGTAAGAGGCTTAAACATTATTATTCTCCTTAGTAAACAAAGCAGCCCTTCAATGGGAACTGCGTGCTTTCACTAAGGCAATTAACGCGCCACATTGAAACAAAACATTAACAAGCCTTTAACTATAAGGCTTCATGATATCTGCCTGCAGCAGTCACTAACTCGCTGCAAAAATCAATGGGTGGAAAATGACACATAGAATATTTGTAAATGGGTGGAAGCTGACCAATGTATTAGTGATGAATGAGGTCTGACCAAAAGCCCCATTCACGATGATGCCTTGAAGTAATTTCTACCTATCCTGTAGAGTGCTGCACAACTTAGTCAGATTAACTGATCCACTATTTACCAGAGTTGATACCAATGAGTCAGATCTACCATCACCCAGTACAAATTTACTATGAAGATACCGATCACTCAGGTGTGGTTTATCACCCTAACTTTCTAAAGTACTTTGAGCGTGCACGCGAACATGTATTGGGTAGCGATAAACTGGCAACATTGTGGAATGAACATGGGTTAGGTTTTGCGGTCTATAAAGCCAACATGACTTTCCAAGATGGGGTTGAGTTCGCTGAGATCTGCGACATCCGAACCTCTTTTGAACTTGATGGCAAATACAAAACGCTATGGCGACAAGAAGTGTGGCGTAAAGATGCAACCAAACCTGCGGTGATTGGTGATATCGAAATGGTTTGCCTAGACAAAGACAAGCAACTACAGCCCGTGCCAGCTGAAGTATTAAAAGCGATGCTTGGCGAAACGAGCTAACTTCACCTCACCAAACTCGCTTAAAAGAGATGAGACGACGAAAAGGTTCTCATCTCTAATTGCATTGGTAGACTCGCCCCACCAAGCGTAACCGCAAAGCGATACTGCTCATCCAGCCGCCCTAAGCAACATTGCCAACTTGTAGAACTATAGGTTTGCTCAGTAACATCCACCCCAACTCCACTGTATATGCTGATTTCACCATGCAATCTAATTTCATCCTGCAAGTTTGGTTGAAAATCCGAAGCGTGAAGTGACAGTGTTTGCTCCGTCAGATTGGAGAAATCGAACGAAAAGCTTCGCAACGATGTGGCTAGCCCTTTACCTGTCGCTTTGATATACGACTCCTTCAGCGCCCAAAGATCGAAAAAACGCTCTCTCTGCAGCTCTTTACTAAGTTCAAGTAAATCCGCTAGTTCTTTATCTGAAAAATAGTGCTTTATGATCGAATCGATATTGGTCGAGCTTCTTGCATGTTCGATATCGACACCTAATTGGACTGGCTTCCCTACTCGTTGGCAAACTGCAATCAACAAATGTTCTTTGCTATGACTGATATTGAAATTTAGCCCCGTCATGAGTTGCTGTTCGGCGACTAAACTGGGCTTTCCTTTCTCGCCATATTCAAAGCGCCACGCTTCGGGCATTAAATCAGAATAGCTAGACAACACCTTTCTTAGGTAGTTGCGAACATATAGGGCTTGAACTTGAGATGAGGGCATTCGATACCGCTCGACTTTCGCTATTTCATCAGCTGTGAGTGTCTGTTTGAGGTGTGACTTACTGCCTACATCATCACGCAAATTACTCAAAGAACATAGCCACAAATCAACAACGGGAGTTTTCATTTAACTCGAACTCACTTCTATAAATCACTCTTCAAAACACGATTGGAACAACCCAATCGAACAAATTTAACTCACCTATAAATTAAGTGGAACCTAGAGAATACGGGAGGAAAACCCCCTTCACATGAGGACTTAAAACTAATTTTTCAAATAATAACAAATTAAAACACAGATCACACTTAGCCTTACACAAGAGGCATCCATTAAATGTTACTTACAAAAATATGACATAGATCTCACCAAGTCAATATATAGAGTAAAAACACTAGAAAACAACCCATAACCGTTAATTATCAATAAGTTAATTAAATTAAAAATACAAAAATTAAAACCATGCCAAATTCATCTGGTCTGAACAGATCATAGTGGCCTCTGGGAGCATTGTATCGACCACTCACCTCGGGTAGCCTGCTCAACCATTAAACAAATTCACACGTTTTCTTTGCGGATACCGACTTGTCGTTTAGTCAGACTTTGAACAGGATTTTAATGGACATCGCCTCAACATTTGAATGCCACCGTCGCGCATGAAACACCTCCCCCACACTCGTAAGTCAACGCACTTCGAAAAACTAATTTCTATCTGGTTGCCGCCACTCAGCAACCTGAATTTTCAGCTGCGCTTCCCTAAGTCTGTTTCAGATTTTCTTTCTATAGCTTTAAAAGCGCAGCCTCAAAACACGACATCACTTTCTGTGATTTCTAGTGGAGACTCATAATGAGCCAACCCGAGACAAATACACCGGAATCAGTCGACGATTCTCGACTGAATAAACGCCTTAAAGATATGCCTGTCGCTATCGTTGGTATGGCGAGCATGTTTGCAAACTCTCGCTACCTGAATAAATTTTGGGATCTTATCAGCGAAAAGATCGATGCGATTACTGAAGTACCAGATACGCACTGGCGTCCAGAAGATTACTACGATTCAGATCGTACTACGCCAGACAAGTCTTACTGTAAGCGCGGTGGTTTCATCCCAGAAGTAGACTTCAACCCTATGGAGTTCGGTCTTCCGCCAAATATCCTAGAACTGACTGATACTTCACAGCTGCTTTCTTTGATCGTTGCAAAAGAAGTACTTGAAGATGCCAAGCTGCCTGAAGGCTACGATCGCGATAAGATCGGTATCACGCTCGGTGTTGGTGGTGGTCAAAAGATCGCTCAAAGCCTAAATGCTCGTCTTCAATACCCTGTTTTGAAAAAAGTCTTCAAGAGCAGTGGTATCAGCGACGACGACAGCGAAATGCTGATCAAAAAATTCCAAGACCAATACATCCACTGGGAAGAGAACTCATTCCCTGGTTCATTGGGTAACGTAATTTCAGGTCGTATTGCTAACCGCTTTGACCTTGGTGGCATCAACTGTGTAGTAGATGCTGCGTGTGCAGGCTCTCTAGCCGCAATGCGTATGGCTCTAAGTGAGCTGGTTGAAGGCCGCAGTGAAATGATGATCACAGGTGGTGTGTGTACTGATAACTCACCAACCATGTACATGAGCTTCTCTAAAACACCTGCGTTTACCACCAATGAAACCATTCAACCTTTCGACATCGACTCAAAAGGCATGATGATTGGTGAAGGCATCGGCATGGTTGCTCTTAAGCGTCTTGAAGATGCAGAGCGCGACGGCGACAGAATCTACTCAGTGATAAAAGGTGTCGGTTCTTCTTCGGATGGTAAGTTCAAGAGTATTTACGCACCTCGCCCTGAAGGACAAGCAAAAGCACTAAAACGTGCTTACGATGATGCTGGTTTCGCACCGCACACACTTGGCCTTTTAGAAGCGCACGGTACAGGTACTGCAGCGGGCGATGTGGCTGAATTTGGTGGCTTAAACTCGGTATTCAGTGAGAACAATGAAGAGAAGCAACACATTGCATTAGGCTCTGTGAAATCTCAAATTGGTCACACTAAATCAACCGCGGGTACTGCAGGTTTAATCAAAGCTGCATTAGCACTGCACCACAAAGTACTGCCGCCAACGATTAACGTATCGGCTCCGAATCCTAAGTTGGATATCGAGAACTCGCCGTTCTACCTAAACACACAAACTCGTCCTTGGATGAAACGTGTCGACGGCACACCGCGCCGTGCAGGTATCAGCTCATTTGGTTTTGGTGGCACTAACTTCCACGTGGTATTGGAAGAGTACACACCTGAGCACGCTCGCGGTGACAAATACCGTCAACGCCAAGTACCGCAAACTCTGTTATTCAGTGCGGAATCTCGTCAAGCATTGATCAATGAGCTCAAGCAGGTTTCAACTCAAGCTGCAGACGCTGCGTTCAAACTGGAAGCGCTTGCTGAGCAACACGCTCTACGCGAAGTTGACGCTAAGCATGCTCGTCTTGGTTTAGTCGTGACTGACCAAGCAGATCTTTTAGCGCAACTGACTCAAGCGCTTTCTATGCTTGAGAGCCAAACAAAAACACATTGGCAGATGCCAAACGGTACTAGCTACCGTGAGTCGGCACTGATTGCAGAAAATGGTGCGGGTAAAGTAGCAGCTCTGTTTGCAGGTCAAGGTTCGCAATACCTAAACATGGGTCGCGAGCTTGCATGTCACTACCCTGAGATGCGTCAACAGCTTGCTCAAGCGGATCAAGTATTTGGTCAGCACAAGAAAACAGCTCTGTCGCAAATTCTGTTCCCAATTCCAACCTTCACACCAGAAGCAACCAAAGCGCAAGAAGCTGTGTTAACCAACACGGCTAATGCGCAAAGTGCGATTGGTACTGTGTCTATGGGTCAGTTCGACATCATGACTCAAGCTGGCTTCAAAGCCGACATGGTAGCAGGACACAGCTTTGGTGAGCTAAGTGCGCTATGTGCATCGGGTGTTATCTCGCAAGACGATTACTACCAGCTAGCTTTCGCTCGTGGCGATGCTATGGCGGCGACACCAGAACAAGGCGACAGCGGTACTATGTTTGCGGTCATCTTAGACGCAGACAAACTTCCAGCCGTTGAAAGCTGCATCAGCCAATTCGAAGGCGTGAGTATTGCCAACTACAACGCTCCAACTCAACTGGTTATTGCAGGTCCAACTGCGACGGTTCAACAAGCAGCACAAGCGCTAACAGAACAAGGCTTCAAAGCGATTACTCTGCCAGTTTCTGGCGCTTTCCACACACCGCTTGTTGCTCACGCTCAAAAACCATTTGCTGCTGCAATTGATAAAGCTTCATTCAGCGCTCCAACGCTGCCGCTTTACTCAAACGCAACAGGCAAACTTCACAGCAAAGACGCTAAAGCGATCAAGAAAGCGTTCAAGCAACACATGCTGCAATCGGTTCGTTTCAGCGAGCAAATTGAAGCGATGTATGAAGCAGGCGCGCGTGTATTCGTTGAGTTCGGTCCGAAGAACATTCTTCAAAAGCTGGTTGAGAAAACATTGGCTGATAAGAACGAAGAGCTTTACGCAATCAGCATCAACCCAAGCCCTAAAGGCGACAGTGACCAACAGCTTCGCTTAGCTGCGGTTCAACTGTGCGTGGCGGGTGTTTCATTAGACAACATTGACCCTTACCAAGCTGACATTGCTGAACCTGCGAAGGCATCACCAATGAACATCAAGCTGAATGCAACCAACTACATCAGCCCTGCTACTCGTAAGAAAATGGATCAATCATTGGCTTCGGGCAACGTCACCGAAAAGACTGAGATTGTTGAAGTGAAAGTTGAAGTCGAGAAAATCGTGGAAAAAGAAGTGATTAAAACAGAAATCGTTGAAATACCTGTGGCTGCTCCTCAAGCTTCAAATGTACAACAGTCAGTTGCTCCTGCACCAAGTGCACAAGTAGTAACAGCAGCTCAGCAGCCACAAGTGGCGCAACCTGCACCAGCGACTATCCAGCCAGCAGCTCAAGTAACGGTTGATGAGTCTTCACTGCAATCGTTCTTCAATGCTCAACAACAAGCAGCAGAAGTACATCAGCAATTCTTGGCGATTCCTCAGCAATACGGTGACACATTCAATACCCTAATGTCTGAGCAAGCGAAAATGGCAACAGCAGGCGTAGCAATTCCTGAGAACCTGCAACGTTCTATGGAAATGTTCCACCAGCACCAAGCTGAAACGCTAAAAGCTCACGCTCATTACCTAGAGATGCAAGCACACAGCAACAACTCAGCACTTAATATGCTGACGCAAGGTTCAGTACAAACGGCACAACCAACCTTCGTTGCTTCTGTAAATGCTCAGCCTGCGATTCAAGCGACTCCAACAACTATCGTTCAACAGCCTGTAGCTCAAGTACAATCGACTTCTGTACAAGCAGCACCTGTTCAAAATGCGGTAGCTCAGAAAGCTCCTGCACCGCAAGTAGCGGCTCAAGCGGCAGCGCCTGTTGCAGCCCAACCTGTACCAGTTAAAGCACAACCAGCTCCTGTAGCTGCACCAGTAGCAGTACAATCAGCAGATGCTGAAAAAGTGATGCTAGAAGTGGTCGCTGAGAAAACGGGTTACCCAACGGAAATGCTTGATCTAGAAATGGACATGGAAGCAGACCTTGGTATCGACTCAATCAAGCGCGTAGAGATCCTTGGTACCGTTCAAGACGAAATGCCAAACCTACCTGAGCTGAACCCTGAAGATTTAGCTGAGTGTCGTACTCTTGGCGAAATCGTCGAGTACATGAACAGTAAAAGCATGAACAGCAAGATGCCAGCATCAGCGCCTGTGTCAGCACAGCCAAGCGCAACTGCTCCTGTTCAAGCCGCTAACGGTCTTGATGCGAAAGTCGTTCAACAAACCATGCTAGAAGTGGTTGCTGAGAAGACAGGTTACCCAACGGAAATGCTTGATCTAGAAATGGATATGGAAGCAGACCTTGGCATCGACTCAATCAAACGTGTTGAGATTCTTGGTACGGTTCAAGATGAACTGCCTACTCTTCCAGAGCTAAACCCTGAAGACTTAGCTGAGTGTCGTACTCTTGGCGAAATCGTTGCTTACATGAACAGCAAGCTTCCAACTTCGGCACCAGTAATCGCTCAAACTGCAGCAACTTCAGTTCAAGCAGCTAGCAGTTTAGATGCAGCTGTAGTTCAGAAAACCATGTTAGAAGTGGTAGCAGAGAAGACGGGCTACCCAACTGAAATGCTAGACCTAGCAATGGACATGGAAGCTGACCTTGGTATCGACTCAATCAAGCGTGTTGAAATTCTAGGTACGGTTCAAGACGAACTACCGACTCTTCCAGAGCTAAACCCTGAAGATCTCGCTGAGTGTCGTACTCTAGGCGAGATCGTCGACTATATGAACAGTAAGCTTCCGGTGTCTGCTCCAGTAGCAACTCAAGCATCTGCACCAGTACAAGCAGTATCAAACGGTTTAAACGCAGAACAAGTTCAAAGCACAATGTTGAGCGTAGTCGCGGATAAAACGGGCTACCCAACAGAGATGCTAGACCTAGCAATGGACATGGAAGCAGACCTTGGCATCGACTCAATCAAACGTGTTGAGATCCTTGGAACGGTTCAAGACCAGCTACCAACATTGCCAGAGCTGAACCCTGAAGATCTAGCTGAGTGTCGTACTCTGGGTGAAATTGTTGACTACATGAACAGCAAGTTAGCTCCTAGTTCGGAAACTGCGACAGTAGCAGCTACAGCCGCTGTAGAAAGCGCGAGCAACGACCTAAATCCTGCTCACGTTCAATCAACCATGATGGAAGTGGTTGCCGACAAAACAGGTTACCCAGCAGAAATGCTCGACCTAGCGATGGATATGGAAGCTGACCTTGGCATCGACTCTATCAAACGCGTTGAAATTCTAGGTACAGTTCAAGACCAGCTACCAACGCTGCCAGAACTAAACCCTGAAGACCTAGCTGAGTGTCGTACGCTTGGTGAAATCGTTACCTACATGCAAAGCAAGCTATCCGCAGCTGCACCTGTAGCGACTGCTAAAGTTGAATCAGTAACGCCTATCGCAGAAACAGCGACAGCGGAACTTCCTCCACACAATGAGGTAGCGCTAAAAAAGCTACCAGCGGCAGATAAACTCGTCGATTGTTTCTCAAAAGACGCTTGTGTCGTGATCACAGATGATGGTCACAACGCTGGTGTTCTAGCAGAAAAGTTGACCGCTAACGGCATTCAAGTTGCTGTAGTGCGTAGTGCTCTTTCTGCCGCGTCACCTTTAAACAGTGAAATCGCAAGCTACACACTCAACAGCGTCGATGATGCTGGTGTGACAGCTGTGATTAACGACATCGAAGCAGACCTTAAAACGTCGAACAAAGTGATTGCTGGCTTCATTCATTTACAAGCTATCGTTGATGCGAAACAAAGCAACGAGCAAGCGGTTAACTTGAATGCAGACTCAAGAGCTTCACTAACCACAGCGTTCTTATTCGCGAAGCACCTAAATGGTCAGCTAAATACCGTTTCTGGTCGCAGCGTGTTCTTCACGCTAAGCCGTATCGATGGTGGCTTTGGTTACCTAGATACTAAGCAATTAGCGAACGCAGAACTTAACCAAGCCGCGCTGTCTGGTCTAACTAAGACACTAAGCCATGAATGGTCAAACGTGTTCTGCCGCGCATTGGATGCTGGCGCTTCTATTGATGCTCGTCACCTAGCTGAAGCTATCACAGGCGAACTGTTCGATATCGATACCAACACGGTTGAAATCGGCCTTAGCCATGCGGAAAACGGTGAATCTGGTCGTGCAACATTGATTGCTGCAACACCAGGCGCTGCACAAACCAAAAACACAGGCGCTCAACTCACCAAGAACGACAAAGTTCTCGTGACAGGTGGCGCTAAAGGCGTAACGTTTGAATGTGCACTGACGCTTGCTAAGCAATGCAAATCTCACTTCATTCTTGCAGGTCGTAGTAAGCATATTACTTCAGCTGAGCTACCTCAGTGGGCACAAGGCAAACAAGAGAAAGAGCTAAAACCAGCGGCTATTGCTCACCTACAAGCAACAGGTGACAAACCAACGCCAAAGAAAGTTGATGCCTTACTAAAACCAGTATTGAGCAGCCTTGAAATCAACGCAGCACTTGCCGCTTTCAACGAGATTGGCGCAAGCGCTGAGTACCTAAGCCTAGATGTGTCGAACCATGAGTCAGTAGCGAAGACGCTGGCGAATTTCGACGGCATCACGGGTCTTATCCACGGCGCAGGCGTACTGGCTGACAAACACATTCAAGACAAAACACTTGATGAACTGAACATGGTTTACGGCACGAAAGTGGGCGGACTAGAAGCGGTTCTTGGTGGTCTTAATAGCAGCAAGCTAAAACTGATTGCGATGTTCTCTTCGGCGGCGGGCTTCTACGGAAACACAGGCCAAAGCGATTACTCGATGTCTAACGAGATCCTAAACAAAGCGGCTCTACAATTGTCTGCGCGTAACCCTCAAGCGAAAGTGATGAGCTTCAACTGGGGACCGTGGGACGGTGGCATGGTCAACGCAGCACTGAAACGTATGTTCACAGAGCGCGGCGTGTACGTAATTCCTCTTCAGGCAGGTGCAGAGCTGTTTAGTTCTCAACTACTAAACGAAACTGGCATTCAACTGCTGGTTGGTACGAGCATGCAAGGTTCTGACAACAAGGAAGCTGCTGTAAAAAAGCTTAATGCGGAGTCTGTGCATCTTGCAAAGAGTCCGCTGAATACAAGCATCACTGTGACACGTCATCTTGATCCTAAGGCTTTGCCTTTCATTCAAGATCACTGCATTGCCGGTAACCCAGTGTTACCGACAGTGTGTGCCATCCAATGGATGCGTGAAGTGGCAGAGCAACTGTTAGGGGTGAACGTTAGCGTTCACAACTACAAACTGCTTAAGGGTGTGATTTTTGATACTGATGAAGTGCAAGAGCTAAAACTGGTTCTTTCTTCTGATGCTAAATCAAAAGATCAGCTAAAAGCGGTGATCAGTTGCCAAGGGCGACCACAGTATCAAGCTCAGTTGCAAGTTGCCTCTGTGCAAGTGTCTGAAGATGTTCAACAAGCGTCAGTAAAACGCTTTGAGGCCAACACTTCAGCACCTGTAACAACGGCACAAGCTCTATACAGTGACGGCACTCTGTTTCACGGACCAAGACTGCAAGGTATTACCTCAGTCGAACGCTTTGACGACTTAGGTTTATTGGCTCAATGCCTGTTGCCTCAGATTGAAAACAGCGACTGTGGAGTATTTATTCCTAAGCAAGGCTTTGGCGATAGCCAGCCATTTGCCGAAGATTATCTGTTGCAAGCCATGTTGGTATGGGCTCGATTGAAATACGGCGCGGCAAGTTTACCGTCTGCAATCGGTGAGTTTATTTGTTACGCACCAATGCACAATGGTGACCAAGGTTGGCTAGAGCTGAACGTGATAAAAAGCACGGCTCGTTCGCTGCAAGCTGATATCTCGCTTTACCACCAAGATGGTCGTTTAAGTGCGGTAATGAAAGGTGCCAAAGTCACCATCAGCAAGAGCTTAAACGATGCATTTTTGCCGAAATCTCGCTCAGCAATATCAAAGAAAGAGGCGACTAAAAACGCAGAAAAGGAGCAATTGTCATAGTGACTGTTCCTACTAATAAAGCGATGCCATTGCGCATCGCTCTTTTAGCTCAGCTAGCAAACGCGGCTGAGCTTTCTGCCGACTTATTCCCCTCACTCCCAAACATAATGACTGTTGTGGTTGATGGCAATTTTAATCAAGCACTTACTCACGCCATCGAGACAGTCAGTCAAGGTGGTGTGGTTAAGCTTTGTTTGGATTCTCACTCACCATCATTGTTGATGCTGAGTGCACTGACCGCGGCTCAAAGCAAGATTCATCCACACGCTTATCTAGCGGGTTTTGTAGATACAGCTACCGGAGATAGCATTCAGCTAGCTCTGGATATTGCGCGCCGCCCCGCTTCAGACTTAAACCATCAACAACAATACTCTGCCCTATCTGCTTCGCAGCAGTTTGATGAATTGTTGAATATGGTTAATGCAATATCGAGCCGTTCATTACCGAGCGATTCATTACCGAGCCATTATTGGTTCACTGAGCCGAACAAAGCACGTGTTGCTGCGTTAACTTTCAGTGACGATAGCCAAAACGCCACCAGCCTGATATTGACCCAAGCGACCGGTTTGCAAGAACCAAAACCCTTGCTATCTAGCGAGCGTTTGATGTTTGTGGTTTCTGGCAATGACCAAGCTGAATTAGTTTCTCAGCTAGCTTCACTAAGAGCAGAGCTTAAATGCGTTAGTGATTCGGCGGACAGCGAACTTGCTATCACCACCTTGATGCATTCAAACCTATGCCACTTTCAAAGCGTTCTGCACAATGCTGGCCTTAGCGCGAACATCGTGATTCAAGCAGCTTCAATTGATGCTGCACTACAAGAGATCACAGCGCTAGAAAATGCGTTGCCAAAAGTAATGGCAGACAATAGCCACTACAAAACGCCTGCGGGCAGTTGTTTCTCACCGAAGCCTCAAAGCAAAGGTGGCGTTGCATTTGTTTACCCTGGTGTTGGCACGGTTTATCCCGGTATGTTGCGCGAATTTCACCACCATTTCCCACAGTTATTTGCCCGCTTAGAGCGCGAAGGTAACTTGAAAGAGATGCTACAGGCTGAAAAAACCTATGCTGACGATGCGCAAGAAATGTCGCTCAGTGAATTGGCCATTGCAGGTGTGGGCAGTAGTTATCTGTTAACACAACTGCTATGTGATGAATTCAAAGTGCAACCAGATTTCGCCTTGGGTTACTCCAAGGGTGAAGCCTCCATGTGGGCCAGCTTAAATGTTTGGAAAAATCCACATGCGCTGATTGAGATGACTCAAACCAGTCCTATCTTCACGACGGCTATTTCTGGCGAACTCACCGCAGTGCGTCAAGATTGGCAGCTGAACGGCGACGAAAGCATCCAATGGAATAGCTTTGTGGTTCGCAGTGATGCACAAGCGATTGAGGCTCTGTTACCAGAATTCCCACGCGCTTACCTCGCTATCATCCAAGGTGACACTTGCGTACTGGCAGGTTGTGAAAGCACATGTCGTGCATTGCTCAAGAAACTGGGTAAACGTGGCATTGCCGCGAACCGTGTTACTGCAATGCACACCACACCAGCACTAAGCCAGCATAGCCAAGTACGCGATTTTTACACACAACCACTGTTCGACGAGTTGCCAAAGCATATCCGCTTTATCAGCGCAGCAGGTCTACCGACTGGCGCACCAATCAATATCGACAGTGACAGCATCGCCCTTTCGATTGCCGACACTTTCTGTTCAACGCTGGATTTCACCGCGTTGATCCAGAGTGCGCGTCAACAAGGTGCTCGTCTGTTTGTAGAAGTAGGTGCCGATCGTCAAACCAGCACATTGATCGACAAGATCAATCGTAGCGACAACGTAGCAGACCAGTACTGCACAATCGCTTCCAATGCCAAAGGCGGTGACGATGTTGTCACGCTCATCAAATGCATTGGTCAGCTCATTACTCATCAAATTCCACTGTCTGTCGAGCCACTTATTCAAGGGCTAAAACAACAGATCACCACCGCTAAGCAATTAAGTGGTGTGTCTCAAGGCAGCGCAGTGAATCATCAAGGAGAGCTAGTATGAGTTCTCAATCGAAACCATCTCAATATAAATATCAGGCTCAGAATAAGCAGCAAGTGAAGTGCAATAAGATCGCGATTGTCGGTATTGCTAACCAATACCCAGAAGCTGATACGCCAAAAGACTTTTGGCGAAACTTGCTGGATAAAAAAGATTCTCGAACCACATTAAGCGCTGAAAAGTTAGGAGCTAAACCTGAAAACTATCAGGGCGTGCAAGGTGAGTCAGACCGCTTTTACTGTGACAAAGGCGGTTACATCGAAAACTTCAATTTCGATAGCAATGGCTACCGCTTAACAGCAGAATCGTTCAACGGTGTTGACCAGAGTTTCCTATGGGCTTTGGACACGAGTCGTAAGGCGTTAATCGACGCTGGCATTGATCTGAATGCCGATGTTTTAGAGCGCACAGGCGTGATCATGGGTGCCCTTTCGTTCCCAACCACACGTTCAAACGACCTGTTTCTACCGATTTATCACTCGGTGGTCGAGAAAGCATTTAAAGATAAATTAGCTAATGACCAATTTTCATTGCTACCAACCAATGAAACCGCGCAAGACCTCAACCCTATCAATGGTGCAGCGGCACACAACGCCTCTAAGTTAGTGGCTGATGCATTGGGTTTAGGTAACGTACAACTGAGTCTAGATGCCGCATGTGCAAGCTCTGTGTATTCATTGAAGTTAGCGTGTGATTACTTGAATACAGGCAAAGCCGACATGATGTTGGCAGGCGCGGTATCCGGTGCTGACCCATTCTTTATCAATATGGGTTTTTCCATCTTCCACGCTTACCCTGATCACGGTGTGTCGGTTCCGTTTGATAGCAACAGTAAAGGTCTGTTTGCTGGCGAAGGTGCGGGGGTTTTAGTCCTAAAACGCTTAGCTGATGCAGAGCGTGATGGCGACAATATTTACGCAGTCGTCAGCGGTATTGGCTTGTCGAACGATGGCCGAGGCCAGTTCGTATTAAGCCCAAACAGCAAAGGACAAGTCCAAGCCTTTGAACGCGCTTACGAGGCTTCGAACTTATCACCAGACAGCATTGAAGTGATTGAGTGTCACGCAACCGGTACACCATTAGGTGACAAGGTTGAGTTAACCTCAATGGAGCGTTTCTTTGCTGACAAATTGAATGGTTCGAACCCGCCATTGATTGGCTCTGCGAAGTCCAACCTCGGTCACTTGCTGACTGCGGCGGGTATGCCAGGGATCATGAAAATGATCTTTGCGATGAAAGAAGGTGTGCTTCCGCCAAGTATTAACTTGGATAAGCCACTATCGTCGCCAGAAGGTTTATTTGGCTCACAGACTCTGCCAACACAGGTTCAATCTTGGCCAAGTAAAGCGGGCAACTCAGAGCGCTGTGCGGGTGTTTCTGTCTTTGGTTTCGGTGGCTGTAACGCTCACTTACTGCTTGAAGCGTATTCAGACACCAGTCATGTAAACCCGACTCAAGAGTCAGCGTCTCCAAGCCTACAACCATCTAATTTAAGCATTACTGGTCTAGCGTCTCACTTTGGTTCTCTGCAGAGCATCAACGCGCTAAGCACTGCGATTGAGACCAACAATGATGCTTTCATTGCCTTGCCTAAGAAGCGCTGGAAAGGCTTAGACCAACATCCAGAACTACTGAATCAGTTTGGTTTACACGGTATTCCAAATGGCGCGTACATCGATCAATTCGATCTCGATTTCCTGCGCTTCAAAGTGCCGCCAAATGAAGATGACCGTTTGATCTCTCAGCAGTTGCTACTGATGAAAGTTGCAGACGAAGCCATCAAAGATGCCAAGCTTGTTGCAGGCCAAAAGGTTGCGGTTTTAGTTGCGATGGAAACAGAGCTTGAGATGCACCAATTCCGTGGACGCGTAAACCTGCATAGCCAATTGGCTGACAGCTTTGCCAACATGGGTATCGAACTAACTCAAGACGAATACCAAGCGCTAGAAACCATCGCGATGGACAGTGTGATGGACGCAGCCAAGCTGAACCAATACACCAGTTTCATCGGCAATATCATGGCTTCGCGTATCTCTTCATTGTGGGACTTTAATGGCCCTGCCTTTACGATTTCAGCTGCTGAACAGTCGGTTGCTCGTTGTATTGATGTTGCACAAAACTTGATGTCACAAGAATCGATGGATGCCGTTGTGATTGCAGCCGTCGACCTAAGCGGCAGTGCAGAACATGTGATTCTGAAGAACAGCGTAAGCCCAGTGACGCTAGCTCCAAAATTCGGACAGCTGCAAGATGGCAGTTGGAATGTCGGTGAAGGTGCAGGTGCGATTGTTCTTGTTGAAGAAAACCAAGTAGCGAGCAACCAAGATGCGGCTTACGGCAGCATCAACGCCTTAGCTTTTGGTTCAAGCGAGAATAACAACGCCGTTGTTGATGAGTTACTGACTCAAGTCGGTATGAGCTCGAACGATGTTTCTCTGCTTGAGCTTAACCATGCACCAGAATCTTCATCTCATCAGTTTTCGTCTCTAAGTTTAGGGAACACAAAGACTACTCAAGCAAGTCAACGTGTGGGTCATTGCTCTGCTGCTTCTGGTATGGCAAGCCTGCTACACGGTCTGCTCAACCTGAACCTTGCACCTCTGAATCCGAATGTCAGTTCTAAGAGCGCGATTGTTGCCAACATCAGCGAAGGACAATGTTCACAGCTGCTACTAAGCCAATCGAGTGTTGAATCTCAATCACTTTCCGTTCGTTTAAGCAATGAACTGGCGAGCGATGCTAAACGTCAATTAGTTAAGCAAGTGACTCTTGGTGGTCGTGATATCTATCAACATATTGCCCAAACCCCAGTGACCAACTTGGCAACGATTCAACAGAAAGCTTCTGGTAAACAAGCAGCAAGAGTGGCGTCGGTTCCAACGACAGCAAGCATTCAAGCAGCCCTTGCACAAAAAGAGTTAGAGAAGAATGCATTAGCGCAAAACGCGATAGAGCCAGTCATCGAAACTCCTACATCAGTATCCCCTACTCTGGCGCCAACTCGCCACAGTCAGCTAACAGGTAACCACAGCAATATGACTCATGTCCTATCCGCTAAAAATGGCGCGTCTCAAATCGACGCAGCTTCACAGCAGCCGCAAAATCTAAGCCAAAACCAAGCTTTTGCTCAAAACCAGCAAGCGGCTCAACAGGTACACAAAGCATTCCTGCACACACGTGCCCAAGGCATGCAGATGGCTGATGCGTTATTAAAAGCACAGCTAAACGCAGTGACATCTGGTTTAGATAGCAATGCCCTGATTCAACAAACGACCAGCCAACAAACAAATAGTCAACAAACGACTGGTCAACAAACGCCAGCTCAGCCTGTTCAAGCTCAACCGGCTCAGGTTTCGTCAACGCCAGTCAACGTACTTGCGACGCCAGCACCAGTAAAACCTATCCGTAAGCCATGTATCTGGGATTACGATGATCTGGTTGAATACGCTGAAGGCGATATTGCGAACGTATTTGGCCCTGATTACGCGATCATCGATAGCTACTCGCGTCGCGTTCGCTTGCCAACCACGGACTACCTACTGGTATCTCGTGTAACCAAGCTAAACGCGACCGTTAACGAGTACAAGCCAAGCACAATGACCACAGAATACGACATCCCAGTTGATGCGCCGTATCTTGTTGATGGTCAGATCCCTTGGGCTGTTGCAGTTGAATCTGGTCAGTGTGACCTAATGCTGATCAGCTACTTAGGTATCGATTTTGAAAACAAAGGCGAGCGAGTTTATCGCCTGCTTGATTGTACGCTGACTTTCCTTGGTGACTTGCCTCGTGGTGGCGATACGCTGCGTTACGATATCTCAATCAACAACTTTGCTCGCAATGGCGACACGTTGCTGTTCTTCTTCTCGTACGAATGTTTCGTTGGCGACAAAATGATCCTGAAAATGGATAACGGCTGTGCGGGCTTCTTCACTGATGAAGAGCTAGCAGACGGCAAGGGTGTGATTCACACTGAAGACGAAATCAAGGCTCGTAAACTTGCAACTAAGCAACGCTTCGACCCTATGTTGCACTGCCCTAAAACCCAGTTTAACTACCAAGAATTGCGTCATCTACTGACTGCCAACATTGCAGAATGTTTTGGTCTAACTCACCAATCCAATAGCCACCAGCCTTCTTTATGCTTCAGCTCAGAGAAGTTCATGATGATCGAAAAGGTTAGCCGTGTTGAACCGCAAGGCGGCACATGGGGACTTGGTCTGATTGAAGGTCACAAGCAGCTAGAGCCTGAGCACTGGTACTTCCCTTGTCACTTCAAAGATGACTCTGTAATGGCTGGTTCTTTGATGGCAGAAGGTTGTGGTCAACTGCTGCAGTTCTTCATGATGCACCTTGGCATGCATACGCTTGTTCAAAATGGTCGTTTCCAACCGCTTGAAAATGCCCCTCAACAAGTACGTTGCCGTGGTCAAGTTCTACCACAATCGGCAGAACTGACGTACCGCATGGAAGTGACTGAGATTGGTCTAAGCCCTCGCCCATACGCGAAAGCCAACATCGATATTTTGCTCAACGGCAAAGTGATTGTTGATTTCCAAAACTTGGGTGTGATGATCAAAGAAGACGACGAATGTACTCGTTACCTGCCTTCTTTAGAATCAGCTGTCGCGACCCCTGTTATCGAAAACTTGGACCATAAAAGCTTGGGCCATACACCAGCAGTGAACCAACAAGCTTCAGCGAATGCACCATTGATGGCTCAAATTGAAGACCTAGAAACTGCACCAAACAAAGGTGTCGTTCCTCTTCAACACGTTGAAGCTCCGGTAACGCCTGATTACCCAAATCGCACACCCGATACGGTTCCGTTCACGCCTTATCACATGTTCGAATTCGCGACTGGCGATATCGAGAAGTGTTTCGGTCCTGATTTCTCTATCTACCGTGGAATGATTCCACCACGTACTCCGTGTGGCGACCTACAGCTAACTACTCGTGTTGTTGAGATCGACGGTAAGCGTGGCGACTTCAAGAAGCCTTCATCGTGTATCGCTGAATACGAAGTGCCAGAAAATGCATGGTACTTTGATGAAAACAGCCACCACACCTTAATGCCTTACTCGGTGTTGATGGAGATTTCACTGCAGCCAAACGGCTTTATCTCTGGCTACATGGGCACAACACTTGGCTTCCCAGGTGAAGAACTGTTTTTCCGCAACCTAGATGGCAGCGGCAAAATGCTGCGCAACGTCGACTTGCGTGGCAAAACAATTACCAACGATTCTCGTCTGCTTTCAACAGTAATGATGGGCACCAACATCGTACAGAGCTTCAGCTTTGAACTGAGCACCGACGGCGTGCCGTTCTACCAAGGTACAGCGGTATTTGGTTACTTCAAGGGCGCAGCACTGAAAGATCAGCTTGGTTTGGACAACGGTAAAGTAACTCACCCTTGGCACGTTGATAACAACCGCACGCCGGATGTAAACATCAACCTACTAGACAAAACGGCGCGTTACTTCAATGCACCCGTTTCAGCTACTGGTGAAGTGCAAGAGCATTACCAACTGGCTGGCGGTCGCTTGAACTTTATCGATACGGTGCAGATCACCAGCGATGGTGGTAAAGACGGTCTGGGTTACCTATACGCTGAGCGTACGATTGACCCAAGCGATTGGTTCTTCCAGTTCCACTTCCATCAAGATCCGGTAATGCCAGGTTCTCTGGGTGTCGAAGCGATCATCGAGCTGATGCAAACCTACGCGCTAAACAAAGATCTTGGTGCTGGCTTCCGCAATCCGAAGTTTGGTCAAATCCAATCTGAAGTGAAGTGGAAATACCGTGGTCAGATTAACCCTCTAAACAAACAGATGTCTCTGGATGTACATATCACTGCGATTAAAGACGAAGACGGTAAACGTATCATCGTTGGCGACGCAAACCTGAGCAAAGATGGTCTGCGTATTTACGAAGTGAAAGACATCGCAATTTGTATCGAAGAAGCATAAGCCTGACACGGGACTAGGAAAGAAATAATTATGACAACTCAAACCACTATCAATAACGAAAAGCTATCTCCGTGGCCTTGGCAGATTAAAGAGAGCACAACTCACTTTGATAACGCAGCAATGTCGACAATTTTGAAAGATTTAAGCCTTGCTTGTTACGTAGTGAACCACCCAGAAAAAGGCTTAGGCGTTAGCCAACAAGCAGAGATTACATCGGGCGATTCAGCAAGTTCAGCGAACAACCAACCTGTTAGCGCATTTGCTCCTGCTCTTGGTACACAAAGCCTAGGCGACGAAGATTTTCGTCGCTGCCACGGCGTGAAATACGCTTACTATGCAGGCGCAATGGCAAACGGCATTTCATCTGAAGAGTTGGTGATTGCGCTTGGTCAAGCAGGCATTCTTTGTTCATTTGGCGCAGCGGGCTTAATCCCGTCTCGCGTTGAACAAGCGATCAACCGTATTCAAGCAGCACTGCCAAACGGCCCTTATGCGTTTAACCTGATTCACAGTCCAAGCGAACCCGCACTAGAGCGCGGCAGTGTTGAACTATTTTTGAAGCACAAAGTGAAAACCGTTGAGGCTTCAGCATTCTTAGGTTTAACACCGCAAATCGTTCACTACCGTGCCGCTGGCCTTAGCCGCGATGCACAAGGTGAGATTCAGATTGGCAACAAGGTTATTGCTAAGGTAAGCCGTACTGAAGTCGCGAGTAAGTTCATGCAACCAGCTCCAGCTAAAATGCTGCAAGCTCTAGTTGATGAAGGTCGAATCACAGCAGAACAGATGGAACTAGCACAGCTAGTTCCTATGGCTGATGACATTACTGCAGAAGCTGACTCTGGTGGTCACACGGATAACCGTCCGCTAGTAACACTGCTACCAACGATTCTAGCGCTGAAAGAGCAAATCCAAGCACAGTATCAATTCAAAACTCCACTGCGTGTCGGTTGTGGTGGTGGCGTAGGTACGCCTGACGCTGCTCTAGCGACGTTTAACATGGGCGCGGCATACATTGTTACTGGCTCTATTAACCAAGCGTGTGTTGAGGCTGGTGCGAGCGAACACACACGTAAGCTGCTTTCAACAACTGAAATGGCTGACGTGACTATGGCTCCGGCAGCAGACATGTTCGAAATGGGTGTGAAACTGCAAGTGGTTAAACGCGGCACTTTATTCCCAATGCGTGCCAACAAACTGTATGAGCTATACACACGTTACGACTCGATTGAAGCGATTCCAGGTGAAGAACGCTTAAAGCTTGAGAAGCAGGTATTCCGTTCAACACTAGATGATATTTGGGCTGGCACTGTGGCTCACTTTAACGAGCGCGATCCTAAACAGATCGAGCGTGCTGAAGGTAACCCGAAACGTAAAATGGCGTTGATTTTCCGTTGGTACTTAGGGCTTTCTAGCCGTTGGTCAAACACCGGTGAACAAGGTCGTGAAATGGATTACCAAGTATGGGCTGGCCCGGCACTTGGCGCATTCAACGCCTGGGCGAAAGACAGCTATCTAGATGATTACCAACAGCGTAATGCCGTTGATCTTGCTAAGCATCTGATGCACGGTGCTGCGTACTTAGCTCGTGTTAACCTGCTGACCTCACAAGGTATCAAGCTTGATCCGGAACTAGCACGCTGGAAGCCGACGCAAAGAATGGCTTAAGTGCCGAGTAGCTAGCTAAATTTTACCAAATAAAAAAGCGACCTTAATTAGGTCGCTTTTCTTTGAATCATCGAAATGTCATTGCAGTCGTTGGTTATTTGATCGCTTTATTTAGCTTCTCGCCAACCACATCTAAACGCCAACCTTGCATAACATCTGGCAGCTTTTCAGGATTACGATCGTGCTTCCATATCCAGCTTAACACTTGGTTAAGTTGCTTCTTCGACGCCAAAAACTCAGTCGCTAAACCACTGTGTTGCGATGCTGTTTTCACTTCATCTTTCAACACTTTGAAGAGTTGCTTGTAACCTGGGTAGTCCATTAGACGTTCTACTGGCGCAGGGTATTCTTCTTCTGGCGTATGCTCAGCTAACTTAACGATTGAACTGATTTTAGCGCCATGGCGACGTACAGAGCGGTAATCAAAACCTTCTTGCTCCATATGTTTAGGATCTTTCATCGCGAAACGCGCAACTGCCCATAGGTCTTGTTCTTTGAAGACAAAGTTCAGCGCTAAGTCACGCTTAATCGCTTCTTTTAAACGCCAAGTTGCTAGCGGTCTTAAAATAGCTAGCTGCTGAGGCTTTAGCTGCCACGCGCCTTTAATATCAAGGTAAGCGTTATCTGGGTTTGCTTTACGGATGCGCTTAGCCACTTGTAAATCAGACTCTTGCTGCGCCGCTTCCCACCAGCCCGCTTCCATCACTTTTTCTAGAAGCTTGTTGTACATTGGCATCAAGTAGTGAACGTCTGCTGCTGCGTAGTCGAGTTGCTTTTGAGAAAGCGGACGCGCTAGCCAGTCGGTGCGAGATTCACTCTTATCTAGGTCAACGCCTACAAACTCTGAAACGAGAGCTGCAAAGCCAGTTGAAAGACCATGACCTAAGAAGGCTGCCATGATCTGCGTATCAACCATTGGCGTTGGCGTACAGCCAAATGCGTTCTGGAACACTTCTAGATCTTCGCCACACGCGTGCAAAACTTTCAGTACTGAAGTGTCTTTCAATAACCCAACAAACGGGGTCATTTCATCAAGAGCAATAGGATCAATCAGTGACAGCGTTTCACCATCAAATAACTGAATTAAGCCTAATTGAGGGTAATAGGTTCTTGTACGAACGAACTCTGTATCAAACATAACAACATCGGCTTCACGTGCTTGTTGGCAAACTCGCTCAAGGTCTTTCACTTGGGTAATGATTTGATAATCCACAAAAACTCTCACTGATTTTACTTTGATCGCCGGATACAAAAATGCCGACATTAACTGTCGGCATTCTAACACCATTTTTCAGCGCTCGCTTAGATTAAGCGCCTGAATGGTTTCGAGGGCTAATTTCTCGCAAACCCGAGCACTACTCGCTTGCGCGTTTGGCAAGCTCTGCGTCGTTTTCTTCACGAAGCACTCGGCGCAAGATTTTACCTACATTGGTTTTTGGTAGTTCTTCACGGAACTCAATCAATTTAGGGATCTTGTAACCTGTTAGGTGTTCACGACAGTGCGCGATAATGTCTTCTTTGGTTAGGCTCGGGTCACGTTTCACAACGTAAATCTTAACCAGTTCACCTGACACTTCATGAGGTTGGCCGATAGCCGCAACTTCTAACACTTTGCCGTGTAGAGCCACTACATCTTCAATCTCGTTCGGGTAAACGTTGAAGCCCGACACTAGAATCATGTCTTTCTTACGGTCTACGATGTACAGCAAGCCTTCGTCATCAAACTTAACGATGTCACCTGTCGATAACCAACCGTCTTGATCGATCACTTCTTTGGTCGCTTCTGGACGCTGCCAGTAGCCTTGCATCACTTGAGGACCACGGACCTGCAATTCACCCACTTGGTCATTGCCAACCACTTTACCTTCATCATCAACAATACGAACTTCTGTTGATGGTACTGGTAGGCCGATTGCACCTGTGTAGTCTTTCAGATCGTATGGGTTACCTGTGACCAAAGGAGCACATTCAGTTAAACCATAGCCTTCAAGTAGGTGGACACCTGTCGCTTTCTTCCATTGCTCAGCAACAGCGCGCTGAACCGCCATACCACCGCCAACAGACAGACGCATGTTACTGAAATCCAACTCGTGGAAATCTTCGTTATTCACTAGCGCATTGAACAAGGTGTTTACGCCAGTAATCGCGGTAAACGGAACTTTTTGTAATTCTTTAATAAAGCCAGGAATGTCACGAGGGTTAGTAATCAAAAGGTTACGACCACCCATCTCAACAAACAGTAAGCAGTTCACTGTCAATGCAAATACATGGTAAAGCGGCAATGCCGTTACCACCAATTCACGGCCTTCTTGTAGCACAGGGCTGTATGCCCCTTTCGCTTGAAGTACGTTCGCAATCATATTGCGGTGCGTTAGAATTGCGCCCTTCGCTACACCCGTTGTACCACCTGTGTACTGTAGGAATGCGATGTCATCACCCGCCATAAACGGCTTCACATATTGAAGACGACGGCCTTTGTAAAGTGCCTTTCTGAATGAAATGGCACCCGGTAGATCGTACTTAGGCACCATCCCTTTCACGTATTTCACTACGAAGTCGACAATCGTACCTTTCGCTCGTGGCAACATTTGCCCAAGGCTAGTGAGTACAACGTGTTTAACCGGAGTTTTATCAACGACTTTCTCCAGTGTGCTCGCAAAGTTAGAAACGATAACAATCGCCTTTGCACCAGAGTCATTCAGTTGGTGTTCAAGTTCGCGAGGCGTGTACAGTGGGTTGACGTTCACAGCAATCATACCTGCACGCAGTACACCAAACAGTGCAATTGGGTATTGCAGCAAGTTTGGCATCATCAGCGCGACACGATCGCCTTTCTTCAGTTTTAGATCATTCTGCAAGTAAGCAGCAAAAGCACGACTGCGCTCTTCAAGCTTACGGAATGTCATAATCGATCCCATGTTCTCGAATGCAGGTTGGTCGGCGAACTTCTGTACCGACTGTTCAAACATTTCAATGAGAGATTGGTACTGATCTGGGTTGATCGTTTCTGGTACGTCACTTGGATAACGTGAAAGCCAAGGTTTATCCACGATGTTACTCCTCGTTTATCAGCTGACGACTGCTTCGCCGCTTTTTATCATTGCGGTATTACAGCACAGCTTTAGTGCATGAGCACTAAAAGGCTCAAACACTTGTTTAAATTTTGTTAACTACACCAAGAATTAGCTCTGAAACTAGCTCTGGGCTCTCTAAATGACAATGATGTCCGCCAGGAATCGTCTCTATATTCAGAGGACTATGCGCTGATTTGTAGCGATTATGCTGCAAATGTCGGTATCCATCATTCCCTAGGATTATTAATTGAGGGCATTCAATAGCCGCCATGATCGCTTCAGCGTGCGCCTGTGACATTCGATATAACGAGTCACATTTTAGATTAGGGTCGCATCGCCATTGCCAAGAGTTCTCAAACTCGACAATACCTCGCTCAACAATAGGAGCGATTAATTCAGCATTAATTTGGTTGGCGTGAGCTCTCAGCTTAATAGCATCCTCAAGACTTGCCAGAGGACGTGAAGGCTTTCTTCGCTGTCGAAGACGACTAAGTACCCCATCCCTCAAGCGAGAGACTGTTTCGTGGGGAGCTTCAGAAAGAGGTCCGTGACCTTCAATTTGAATTAATCCTGACACATTTTCAGGAAAGGCGGCACTATAGCAACTTGCTATCAATGCACCAAGTGAATGTCCTACCAGTAACAGTCTGTTTGGCGATAATTTGGTCACTAGCTGGTGCAAATCATCAATATAGTCGTGAAATGGGTAGTAACTCCCCGACTTATGCGACGAGAAACCGTGCCCAAAAAGATCGATCGCAACTAAGTGAGTATCTGGAGAAAGCTTAGAGACTTGCTGCATGACCTGAGTAAAACTTGCGGAATTGTCTAGCCAGCCATGAATAAAAACGACCGTCGTTGCGGTCGTTTGTGGGTTGCCAATCTGTTGAGTTGCAAGTGTCCCGCTCGCAAGGGAATATGACTGTTCAATCATTGATAGTATGGTGTCCCTGTCATTGGGTATGTCGAATTAAGGTTCGACTATTGCACATCTTGAATCACACGACCTGACTTAGGCATGGTTTGAAAGCTGCGACAATGTAAACTTCTGCAAGAGTAGTAAGTTGGCGCAAAGTCATTAATGACCACTCTTTCAGTGATCTGCCATAAACGTTGATTGTAGACATTCATGACTGGGAAAGTGTAAGGGTATTCACCAACCATACCGTCTTCAGTGCTATTTGATGTGCCAACTAAAGTAACTAAACGACCCTCTGCAAAGCTCAATGGTTCAACATAGCCATCAATGTAACCAACAAAACGTCCTTTTGGTTCCGCATCAATATCAGGCTTACCACTACTTGAGATAGGTAAGTTCACCACTTCCACACGCGTTTTATCTTTCAGATTAGTGACTTTAGCAATCACGCCACCCAAACGAACATCATCGGCATCCGGTAGTGTGTTTACCCACTCTTGGTAGTCAGTTACCACCTGTTCTGAGTTTGCATTAAGTTCTTTAGGTAAAGAGGAGCACCCCATCACCATCGTAGAGAAAGCGACAAGGAAAAATAAGCGAGATTTAGATATGAGAGAATACATAATGCAGCTCCTTAGAGCAGGATAAATGAAAACACAAAGCTAGATATAAATATCGACCCCAATTAGCTTTGCAAGTTCCTCTTTTTTAGCTTGATTCATCACATCCATATACTCCTCCATCGCACGTCGTCCGCGCCCTTCTGGAAGATCATATTGAATCTGAGCCTTGTGAATCTCAGACTCTTTGACCTGGCGAATAGAATGCGAGACAGCATTCGCGACCTTTGTTGGCTGACCAACAGAGGTCTTTGCATCGCCTTTTTTTACCTCATTCTTTTTGTTGGTTCGATTGGTTTTAGATGTATTGCCTATCGAAGAAGGAGGTAAGCCGTTGATTGAAACCATGCTTAAAGAATTTATTACCTGATTTTAATAACGGCTCTACAAAATAAACTGCAGAGCCAAAATAATACGTATTTACTCGCGACCAGGCAGTTTTTTCCAAGTCACTTTATCACGTAGGTAAACCGGCTCAGACTCTTCAGCTGCAACCGCTTTGCCTTCAGCATAAGCAAATTGAGCAAGGAACGCCATGTCTTGAGCTTCTGGGAATAGCACTTCACACACTTTGGTGTTGATCGCTAGTGTGTCCATGTGCTCTGCATACGCTTCCCAACCTGTGCCGACTTTTGCCCATGTCTCAGAATCCGCTTCAAGCTGTTCAGCCAATTCGCTTGGAGGCGTCACACATTCCGCATCGACCGCAGTCCAACGACCATCATCTTCACGGCTGTAACGAGCCCAGTAAACTTCACTCATGCGAGCATCAATTGCTGTTGCAACATGAGTTTCGCCAAATTTACGGTAGCTGCCTTGCGCCATCGCTGCCAGTGTAGACACACCGATCATCGGCAAATCAGCACCAAAAGCTAAGCCTTGAGCAATACCAATGCCAATACGTACACCCGTGAAACTGCCCGGGCCTTGGCCAAACGCGATCGCGTCGATATCGGTTAAAGCAACATTCGCTTCTTTCAGTACTTCATCAACCATAGGTAGAATTTTTTTCGTATGGTCTCGAGGTGCCTCTTCGCTACGTGCGAACACCTGGTCACCAATTACTAGTGCAACTGAACAGTTTTCAGTTGCGGTATCTACTGCAAGAATTTTCGCGCTCATTTGTGTCTCAAATATTCGTTATCTAATCTAAAAATAATGGCTAAGCTCAACAATGCTAATTACTCAGCAGCGGTTGAATGGTCTTTAGCTAAGAATTCTTTAATGACCCCTAAGTCACGAGTACGAGGGATAGGCGGTAAACTCGCCAAAAACACACCACCGTAATCGCGGGTCACCAAGCGGTTATCGCAAATAATTAAAGCGCCATTATCACGTTTATCACGTATTAATCGGCCAACACCTTGTTTCAAGGTAATCACTGCGTCTGGTAACTGTACTTGTGCAAAAGGATCACCCCCTTTCAACTTACAGTCTTCAATTCGAGCCTTAAGCAAAGGGTCATCAGGGGCTGTAAAGGGCAATTTGTCGATGATAACACAGCTTAATGCATCGCCCCTAACATCTATACCTTCCCAGAAAGCACCAGTGGCCACCAGCAATGCATTACCTAATTCCATGAATTCTGCTAAGGTTTTTTGCTTACTTGTCTCACCTTGCAGCAGAACGGGAACCGAGAGCGTTTCGCGGAACCGTTCACCCAACTCTTTCATCATGCTGTGTGAGGTACATAAGAAGAAACAGCGACCTTGGTTTTGCTCAATCACAGGGGTCAGCATTCTTACTAGCTTGTCCGCTAAGCCCGGGCTATTCGGTTCTGGTAGATAGCGAGGCACACACAAACGCGCCTGATTTGGGTAATCAAACGGGCTCGGTAGTGAAAACTGTGCCGACGGCTTTAGTCCTAATCGAGAAGTAAAATGATCGAAATCGTCCGACACCGCCAAAGTTGCAGAGGTAAACACCCAAGCACCCGGTTTTAGCTCAATCTGCTCATGGAATTTGTCGGCGACTGAGAGTGGCGTGATGTGCAAAGCAAAGTGTCGTGGCGTGGTGTCATACCAATACGAATAACCAGTAATCGACACGTCACATACACGTTCAATGCGCGACTTGATCATAGTGGCGCGTTCAAAAGCCGTGTCTAACAACTGGCTTCGACCCAATGCTAATTTCAATACATCAACGGCCAGTTGCAACGCATCTTGTAAGCGAACTAGCTCTCTCGCAATCGACTCTGACTTCAATGCTTCACGCCAGTTACCGCGAAAGCCCGTATCGCCAAGCACAATACGTAGATCGGCTGACGATTGAACGAGCCTATCCCCTACTTTCTGCAGTTGGCGCATGTCTTTGGCTTCAGTTCGGTAAGCGATTTCAATGTCCTTGGCTAGCTCTTGGATCTGTCGGCTGGAAACCGATTGTCCGAAGTATTGGCTAGCGATATCGGGAAGTTGGTGCGCTTCATCGAAGATAAATACATCGGCTTCAGGTATCAGCTCACCAAACCCGGTTTCTTTGATCGCTAAATCCGCGAGGAACAAGTGGTGGTTCACTACAACAACATCAGAATCCATCGCTTTTTTACGCGCCTTCAGCACAAAGCAATCGGTGTAGCTTGGGCACTCTTTGCCTAAGCAGTTGTCGTTAGTCGAGGTAATGGTTGGAATGACCGGGCTATCTTCAGCAATATCATCACAGTCACCTAAATCGCCAGTTTGAGTCGCGGACGACCAGCTGCGCACTTTCACCAACTGAGCTAACAGCGTTGGATCGGTGTGAGTGCCATGGCTCTCGATCATTTGACGACTGAGCCTGTCCAAGCACAAATAGTTTGAACGGCCTTTGAGTAACGCAACCTGACCATAAAAACCAAGCGCATCGACCATCAATGGTAAATCTCGGTGAAACAGCTGTTCTTGAAGGTTTTTAGACCCCGTACTGATGATCGTTTTCTTACCACTCAGCAGTGCTGGCACTAGATAAGCAAACGTCTTACCTGTCCCCGTTCCCGCTTCAACGACCAATTGGCTCTGTTGTTCAATAGCCTGTGAAACCGCTTCAGCCATGTCTAGCTGGGCTTGTCGAGGTTGGAACCCAGGGATCGCTTTACCCAAAGCACCATCAGCAGAAAACGTTTTAGATATCATAGAGTACGAAGTTTAGAAAAATAGAAGGCGAATTATGGCAGGTTTAGTGAGCCGGCGCGAATCAAGAATGACTTCGCACCGGAGGTGTTTGGTTCGGGTTAAGCTACCTAGAAGGTAAGAATTGAAGAAATAAAAATCAAAGAATCGTTATTATTTTCGGCTGAGATAACGCGACAACCAAGGGGCACCTTCAAAATGATTATCGCAAGGCTGCATGGCTTTCACTGCATCGGTTGGTGAGGTTTTACTTTCCCACATTTCATCTAGAACATTACCATCTAACTCTGTACTTCCCGCTAATGAATTCACTCGTTTGCAGTACAGTTTTTTTGCTAGTAACTCTTTATCCATAAGTATCACCTCTATTTTTGGCCAAAGCGTCAATGCCTCGGTTGAAGTTCAAATGCGTACTACGGTCAAAACTTGAAAAATGAAGCTTCTGCCTTTTTTTCTATCGAAAAACTGATATTTCTATATAAAACAATTTATCGATGCGATAAATGAGCAGCAGAATTTGTTGAAACCAACTTGATAATAGATTAATTATAACGGTGATACTGCGGCTCAGTTCACCGTTCGACGGCCTGCATTAAATTTTGAAGAATCCCGATTTCATATAATAAGTGCAACATTCATGGAAGTAAGATGCAAATGGAAAGAAAAACTTTATTAACACATTGTACTGACGCCCCTGGCCTCATCTCAAAGATCACCAACATTTGTTATAAGCACCAACTCAATATTATTCACAATAATGAGTTCGTTGATAACACAAGTGGCCACTTCTTTATGCGCACCGAGCTAGAGGGCTACTTCAATGACGAAACCTTACTCGCCGATTTAGACCAAGCCCTGCCAGAAAACACAAAACGTAAGCTGGTTGATTCATCTCGTAAGCGTGTTGTGATTCTGGTAACTAAAGAAGCACACTGCCTTGGCGATATTCTGATGAAGAACTTCGATGGCAGTTTAGATGTTGATATTGCGGCAGTAGTTGGTAACTACGATACACTACAAAGCCTAACCGAGCGTTTTGATATCCCTTACCACCATGTTTCTCACGAAGGATTAAACCGTGAAGAACATGAGAAGAAGATGCTTGAAGTCATTGACCAGTATGAGGCGGACTATCTAGTGCTTGCTAAATACATGCGAGTGCTGACGCCGGGGTTTGTTGAGAAGTACAACCACAAAATCATCAACATTCACCACAGCTTCTTGCCAGCATTCATTGGTGCCAAGCCATACCAGCAAGCTTACGAGCGCGGTGTGAAGATCATTGGTGCAACGGCGCACTTTGTGACAAACGATCTCGATGAAGGTCCAATCATCAAGCAAGATGTTATCCCAGTGGATCACAACTTCAGCGCAAAAGACATGGCACAAGCGGGTCGTGACGTAGAGAAGAACGTGTTGAGCAAGGCTTTAAACAAAGTGATCAACGATCATGTATTTGTTTACGGCAACAAGACCGTGATTCTGTAGGTCGGAGGTTCGATTTCCGGTAAGACTTCCAGTTAAAACCCAATAAAAAACGCGTAATAGGATTTCTCCATTACGCGTTTTTTGTATCTGATGATCTGACTAGCTTTATGAGATTTCCGACTACGGGAATGACGAACTCGGTGATGAATCTTATAACTATAGGCTCTAACATGCGCCCTAGAACACTCAGACTGTCAGCATCTAAAGGTAGACTCCGGCAAACACCATCAAACACCCCGTCATTCCGACGAGCCTTGGTGAGTTCAGGAATCTATTCCCAGCAACTATCCAATCAAATTAGGCCTGTTCTGACTCAACAATCTTCTTCAAAGAATGTGGATGCAGCTTAATGCAAATCCCTTGATGCTTGAATGCAACCGTTGGATTATTCAAACGTTCCCCCTCACCTTTCGGGCTAGAGAGTTTTATCTTAATGCCTTGATCTGCCAAATTTTCAAACTTAGCAGCGAACTGCGGGTAAGTCTCTTTAAGGTCTGCTAGATACTCATCGGCCGTTTGTGCGTGAGAAGGAATCACAAACTCTACATGCTCCCAATCTTGGCTCGGGTAAATCTTGCCTTCAGCTGGGTATGGAAGCTCTAAACATTCAATCTTCCAACCAAGGCTTTGCAATGGTTTATCGAAAGCCAACACCACAATGGGACGACCATTGATCATCGCTTCTGAAATCGTAGAGCCGTATTCAGACCATGCTTGATGTGCTGATTTCGCAAGCTCAGTTTCATTGATTCTTAATGCAATATGATCCGCTTGAGCAAAGCTTAAATCCAAACCCAGCACATTTCCGAGGTTCTCAATTTTCGTCATAAACGTATCAAGGCGTGCAATCATTTGTTGTGGTTCTAGTTCTGCTTGCTTCAGGCTCATCGTCATTGTCTATGTTCTCCAAATAATGGCAGCATGGTATCAGTTTTACTTCCAGCAACAAGCGCTGCTTTGACAAAAAACACTCAAAAAGTACCGTGTCTTACTTTCCTAAATAGACAAACTTGGCTTGGTCAAAGTTGATTGTCAAAAACCCCTCAGGAAATGTTAATTTTCTATCAATTCGACCTATAAGAAAGCCCACAAAATTGGTATGATTAACGCCATTTTTGTGAACTTAAACAGAGTCTGTTGTTCATTTCAGCATTAAATCGTTAACTAGAAGCATAATTAGCCAAATTTAATGCCCACGAAATAACGGCTACTCTTATTCATCCTTGAATTGAAGGAAACGCGTGTGAATATCCAAGCACTGATTAATGACAAAGTATCTCAGGCTCTAGAAGCCGCTGGCGCACCTGCAGGCTCTCCTGCGGCTGTCCGTCAATCTGCAAAACCACAATTTGGTGACTACCAAGCAAACGGCATTATGGGTGTTGCTAAACGACTAGGCACTAACCCTCGAGAATTTGCTCAAAAAGTATTGGACGTTCTAAACCTAGACGGTATCGCTTCTAAAGTTGAAATCGCAGGTCCAGGTTTCCTAAACATCTTCCTAGATGAAACGTTCCTGGCACAACAAGCAGACGCAGCGCTTGCTGACTCTCGCCTTGGTGTTTCAGCCGCAGAAGCACAAACGATTGTTGCTGACTACTCAGCTCCAAACGTTGCAAAAGAAATGCACGTAGGCCACTTACGTTCAACGATCATCGGTGATGCTGTTGTTCGTACACTTGAGTTCTTAGGTCACAAAGTTATCCGTGCTAACCACATTGGTGACTGGGGTACTCAATTCGGTATGCTTATCGCAAACCTTGAGCGCATCCAAGCTGAAACTGGTGAAGTTTCAATGGAACTGTCAGATCTTGAGCAGTTCTACCGTGAATCTAAAAAGCTTTACGACGAAGACGAAGAATTCGCTGTGAAAGCTCGTGGCTACGTAGTGAAACTGCAAGGTGGCGACGCATACTGTGCTGAAATGTGGAAAAAGCTTGTTGACGTAACCATGGTTCAAAACCAACGTAACTACGATCGCCTGAACGTATCACTAACACGTGATGATGTGATGGGTGAAAGTATGTACAACCATATGCTTTCAAACATCGTTTCTGACCTACAAACACAAGGTCTAGCAAAAGAGTCTGACGGCGCACAAGTTGTATTCCTAGACGAATACAAAAACAAAGATGGCGACCCTATGGGCGTTATCGTGCAAAAACGTGACGGTGGCTTCCTATACACCACCACCGATATTGCATGTGCTAAATATCGTTTTGAAGAACTGGGCGCAGATCGCGTACTTTACTTCATCGACTCTCGTCAGCACCAACACCTAATGCAAGCTTGGACTATCGTTCGTAAAGCGGGTTATGTTCCTGAGTCTGTATCTCTTGAGCACCACGCATTCGGCATGATGCTAGGTAAAGATGGTAAGCCATTTAAAACTCGTGCAGGCGGTACAGTACGTCTTGCTGACCTTCTAGACGAAGCAGAAGTACGTGCAACTCAGCTGATTGAATCTAAAAACCCTGAGCTAGCAGAAGACGAGAAGAAAACCATTGCGAACACAGTAGCAATGGCAGCAGTTAAATACGCAGACCTTTCTAAGCACCGTACCACTGATTACGTGTTCGACTGGGAAAACATGCTGGCATTTGAAGGCAACACAGCACCGTACATGCAGTACGCATACACTCGTGTCGCTTCAATCTTTGCTAAAGCAGGCATTTCTATGGACTCTCTAGAAGGTGAAATCAAAATCACTGAAGAGAAAGAGAAAGCCCTTATCGCGAAACTTCTACAATTTGAAGAAGCGGTACAGTCTGTTGCTCGTGAAGGTCAACCACACATCATGTGTAGCTACCTGTTCGAACTTGCTGGTCAATTCTCTAGCTTCTACGAAGCATGCCCTATCCTTGTGGCTGAAGATGAAACCGTTAAACAGAGCCGCCTGAAGCTTGCTGCACTGACAGCTAAGACTATCAAGCAAGGCCTGTCGCTTCTAGGCATCGAAACTCTAGAGCGTATGTAATTCCCTTCGGGTTACAATGAATAAATACAAAGGTTGATGTGAGAGCATCAACCTTTTGTTTTATCTAACGTATACTGAATTCAAGAAATCGAAATGGATAATAATAATGAGCTTTGAACTTCACCCACAGTTAGCAAAAGACACCACGCTTATCGGCGAATTTCCACTAAGCTTGGCACTGCTAAGCAAAGACAGCGCAGTGCCTTGGGTTATCTTGGTGCCAAAACGCGCCAACCTAAAAGAGTTGCACCATCTGCCAATGAAAGAACAACAGCAGTTCTTGCTTGAGTCTCAAGCGGTAAGCCAAGCATTAGAAGCGACATTCCAACCAGACAAATTAAACCTTGGCGCGCTGGGTAACATGGTGCCACAGCTACACATTCACCATATTGCGCGCTTCAAAGACGACATCGCATGGCCAGGCCCGGTATGGGGCAATACCAAAGGTGAGCAACGTACGGAAGAAGAACAAGCTGCAATCCATACTCGTATCCAAAACGTTTTGTCGCTGAGTTCTATCTTCAAGAAAGCGTAATTTGAGTTGTTCTCATTGAACTTTAAACAAGGCAGTTCAGAAAAGACACATAACAAAAAGCCGCTCACCTAAAATAGGTGAGCGGCTTTTTTATTGTCTAATCTCGTCGCTTTCAACGAGAGTATGAAGGCCTGAACTACATCATCACATTCAGTGACAAACCATCTTGTTTGCTGATGGTGTAGCGAATACGTGTTGTGTGACCATGCTTATTGGTGTCGACCAAGCGAGATATCTTGCCTTTCTTGACCCACACTCCCAGCATCGCATCGATACCGTCTTCACTTACCCCAAACTTAGATGCAAGCTCACTACGTGCAGCGACACCTTCGTTATCAATGTATCGATGAAGTTCAGTTAAAATCATACTACTTGCACCTCAAGTGCTTTTTGCTTACTGCCGATTTTCTTGAAGATGCGATACGTCACCACAAAACCACCAGCAATTGCCACCATCCACACAGCACTACTTACTGGGTGTACAGAGAAGTTTGCTGCTTGGTAATAGAAGGTCGCACCGAAGTAACCAAGTGCCATTGTCCAAACTGCGATGAAGCGGGCAAACGTCTGACCAAATTCACGAACATAAGCACCCATCGCTGCCACACAAGGTGTGTAAAGCAAGATTAGGATTAAGTAAGCAAACGCAGCGTGGCCTGATACAAACTTATCTTTCAAGTTACCAAAGATCGAAGTATCAACCTCTTGATCAGCAGCCACAGAACTAGAGTCAGACAAGTCACCAACTTCAATGCCTAATGGATCGGAATAGCTCAAACCAGCAAGGTTTTCAGGAATGGTCATTACGGCTTCTTCTAAACTTGCCGCTAGATCAAACTCAGCCGCTTCTTCATCAGAAGGTGTAGTGTATAAGCTATTTAGCGTACCAACCACAGCTTCTTTCGCAAAAATACCGGTAATGATACCAACCGTTGCAGGCCAGTTCTCTTCAGTAATACCAATCGGTTGGAACACTGGAGTTACAACTTGAGCCGCTTTAGATAGCACAGAACTTTCACTATCTTCGTTACCAAAACTGCCGTCCATACCTAATGAATTCAAGAAACTCAGAATTGCCACAACCATTACAATGGTTTTACCTGCGCCAAGCACGAAACGTTTCAGCTTCTGCCAAGTTTTCAGCATCACGTTTTGCACGGTCGGCAATTCGTAATCCGGCATTTCCATAACCAAGCTATCGCTGCTACCAGGATAGATAGTATTTTTAAGGAACAAGCCCGTAAATACAGAAGCCAGAATACCCATGATGTACAGAGCGAACACAACGTTTTGTCCAGCACCAGGAAAGAATGCAGCAGCAAACAGTGCGTATACAGGTAGACGAGCACCACATGACATAAACGGTGCCATTGAAGCGGCGAGTTTACGTTCGCGCTCTTGGTCAAGAGTACGCGTTGCCATGATAGAAGGTACGTTACAGCCAAAACCCAGAACAAGTGGTACAAATGCTTTGCCCGGTAAGCTAATTTTCTGCATCACTTTATCCAGTACAAATGCAGCGCGGGCCATGTAGCCTGAACTTTCTAGTACCGCTAAGAACAAGTAAAGCGCGGCAATAACCGGAATAAAGGTCGCAACCGTTTGGATACCACCACCAATACCATCAGCAAGAACGGTGACTAGCCAAACCGGTAAGTGACCATCTAATAAGTGATGTCCGCCATCAACTAATATTGCGCCAACACCAATATCGAAGAAGTCGATAAACGCGCTACCGATATTGATAGAGAACATAAACATTAGGTACATGATGACGAAGAAGAAAGGAATCCCGACCCATTTATTCAAAATGAATTGATCGGCTTTCTCTGTGAAATTACGGCTCAGTTTGCCTTCGCTGCGACGAACTCGTTTACAAAGTTCATGTAAGAAAGTGTATTTAGCGTCAGCAACAGCAAGATCAATATCGAAATCGGCACCAAGACGCACACTATCAATTTGAGTGCGAGTTTGTGGGGCCAAACCATTCAATACCAAGTAATCATTTTCTAAAGCACGAATCGCTAGCGCTCGGTGAGATACGTCAGCATCATCAAATTGTGACTCAACAGAAGGAATAAGAGCTTCTAACGCGACATCGTAATCAATAGAGATAGGATCAAGACTCACACCTTGAACCAGAAGCTTATGCAAACGCTCTTTAAAACGAACCACTTGTCCTTTATCGTTTGCTGACAAGCTTAGAACCGGGCAACCTAGCTCTTTTTCTAGAGCCTTAAGATTAATCACCTGACGCTCACGCTTTAATACATCCATTTTGTTCAATACAACGATCATTGGGCGACCCAACTCTCGCAATTGTAATGTCATGTATAAGCTTCTTTCCAAACAGCTAGCATCAACAACATTGATGATGACGTCCGCTGGGTGAGTAAGCACGGCGCGTGATGCAATAGACTCATCGATACTGTTTGCATCATTGCCACTGTCTAGTGCATAAATGCCTGGTAAATCCGTTAACTGAAATTGATCACCAGCGTGCGAATATAAACCGGTTTTCTTTTCTACGGTCACACCAACCCAGTTACCAACGTGCTGTTTTGCGCCAGTTAATGCGTTAAATAATGTTGTTTTACCACTATTAGGGTTACCAACAGTAAGAACTTGATAATCCATTTAGATAACCTCGATTTGTTCTGCAATGCTTTCACGAATGGCTATAGAAACACCTCTCACTTCAACTTGAAGCGGATCACCCATAGGTGCACGACGGATAAGTGTCACCTCGGTTTTTGGCAACATGCCCATAACCATTAGTTTTTTTCTAACGTCTGGTGTTAAACCTGTAAGTGCAACAATAGAAGCCGCTTTTCCTTGCTCTAGTTGTGAGAGTTTCATAAGTACCCAGTTCGAGATTGATAATGAGAAAGATTGTTATTACCGACATAATACACGCACATACCCACAATTCTATTGTGTGAAATCAATGTTTTCGAAAATACACTCTCGTAAATTTCGTTAAAAACGTTTACGTCAAAAACGTCACTTTCAACAATTAGTGGGGACTACCTTACTAGTACGTGTCAACCAGAAAACAATAAGGCAATAATAATCAACAACTTATAATAATGTCGGTTTTCTCACAGTCATCTGTCGTTAATTTTATAAGCAAAACAAGTCGCTACCCGTATAGTTACTCCATCGAAGAGAAACTCTTTCTCTTTAATTTTATTCCAGAGGTGATGTGGCTTGCCATATCACTCCGGCAGCAAGCGAAGGTGTCATTGGCACCCGTGGTATAGTCCCCCCGGCTATACCACGATATTTTTTTTCTTCCTTTTGTTTTAACCCAAAAACCTTTTTAAACTCCCCCAACTATCGTTATATCTCGTATCTCGTATC